>DASPJC010000418.1:0-3123 GCA_035628815.1 Ohtaekwangia sp.
CCGGACAGAAAACTTTTGAATTGCCCAACCAGCTGTTTGAAATCCTCCTCGCTGGAATTGAAGATCATGGTCATTTTTGCTTTGCGCTCCCGTGCGATATCCAGGGGTGCACGAAAATTGTCTTCGCGGCTTAGCAGGACGATAGCGGCTTTACCTGCGACATCAACCTGATCGAAATCCTCTTTGCGGCCTCTCCCAACAAATACTGCAGGAACGGAAACTTCACCGTCTGTGGTTGCCGAACCGTAATAAGCAACGTCCTGAAAGTTAAGGAATTTTGACTGCCCCGATCGAACGTAGATGTCGCCGGGAAGGCTGGTATAAAGTTCAACCGGTTGAAAATACTTGCCATCGACAGGGCCGGTAAGTCCCAGTTCTTCAAAGTGCGCTTTAATAAAGGCCGCAGCCATCTTTTGGCCGCGCTTGCCGGTTTCCCGGCCTTCCAGTGCATCGGAAGCTAAAATTGAAAGATTGTCCTTGAGGTCCTGCGTGGTAATGAGGTCGCCGTATTGCCGGGCAACGGGATCCTGTGCAAAAGCACAGCATGCCGATAATATCCCGGCGAACGTTAATGCGTGAAATTTATTCATTGCGTTAATGAGTTAGTATCGCCACAATATCTACAGGATTTTTGTGATTTTAAGGAACAACCCATGCAGCCCGCCATATTTTTATAGCGGCGGTTAATAAAAGGAGATTTTAATGTGTTTTTATCATGGGTCCATCACGGACAATGAACTAAATATTAAATTTGTGCCCTTACACCTGTTTGGCCCTCATGAATAACTCTAAGCCACTGAAAATCAACACAAATGAACATAAATCGCCTCTACGAAGAGCTTTTTGAAAACCGCCATATCGGCCCGGATGAACAGCAGACCGCCGAGATGTTAAAGGTCATCAAAGCCAGATCCATGGATGACCTCGTTGCACAAACGATTCCCGCCAACATCCGCCTGAAAGAGAAACTGAAACTTCCTGCCGCCAGATCTGAATTTCAATTCCTAAACGACTTTAAAAGTGTTGTCGCTAAAAACAAAATATTCAAATCGTTCATCGGTGCCGGTTACTATAACACCATAACACCCGGTGTAATTTTGCGCAACATTCTCGAAAATCCCGGATGGTACACCGCTTACACCCCCTATCAGGCAGAAATTGCCCAGGGAAGGCTGGAGGCGTTGATCAATTATCAGACCATGATCATCGACCTCACCGGTATGTCCATCGCCAATGCCTCGTTGCTGGATGAAGCTACCGCCGCCGCCGAAGCCCTTCACCTGCTGTACGCCTCCCGCAAGGCCTCCAGGAAAAACGCAACCCGGTTTTTTGTTGACCAGCATACATTCCCCCAGACAATCGATGTTTTAAAAACGAGGTCAGCGCCGATCGGTGTGCAACTAGTTGTGGGTGATCTTCAATCACTGGACCTCACCGACCCCGAACTGTTCGGCATTTTTATACAAAATCCTGACAACAACGGCGGGGTACGGGATCATTCAGCCTTCATCCAGGCGGCCCATGAAAAAGATGTTTTCATTGTCATGGCTGCCGACATCATGAGTATGGTGTTAATAAAGTCGCCCGGCGAAATGGGTGCCGATGTCGTCGTTGGCTCCTCGCAACGTTTTGGTGTTCCCATGGGATTTGGCGGTCCGCACGCCGCCTTCTTTGCCGCGAAGGATGAGTTTAAACGGCAGATACCGGGACGTATCATTGGTGCTTCCATCGATGCCTCCGGAAATTCCGCCTACCGCATGGCGCTGCAGACCCGTGAGCAGCACATCCGCCGCGAAAAGGCTACCTCCAATATCTGCACGGCGCAGGTATTATTGTCGGTGATGGCGGGCATGTACGCCGTGTACCATGGCGCCGACCGGTTGAAAAAAATCGCGGGCAGGATTCATGCGCTTGCAAAAAATCTGGAGGCCGGGTTAAAAGCGATAGGCATTAAACAACTGAACGAATTCTATTTCGATACGCTGAAGATCGATGTTGCTGATAAAACTACCGTGCGGCGGGAAGCCGAGGCACGCGGTGTGAACTTCCGGTATTTTCCCGACGGTTACATTGGCATCTCGCTGGATGAAACGACTTCGGCAGCGGATGTAGACCTGATCCTGAATATCCTTGCAACGGCCGAAGGAAAGAAGGTAAGCGTGCCGCAGGCTAACGGTAAGGAAACCAATCTTCCCGCAGCGCTGGTCCGGACGTCTGCTTTTATGACGCACCCCGTGTTCAATATGCATCACTCGGAGCACGAGATGCTTCGTTATATTAAACGCCTGGAAAATAAAGATCTTTCGATGGTACATTCGATGATCTCGCTGGGATCCTGTACGATGAAACTAAATGCAACAGCCGAGATGGTCCCCGTGACGTGGCCGGAGCTGGGCAGCATGCATCCTTTCACACCCGCGGATCAGACGAAAGGTTACCAGGAAATGATCACCGATCTGGAGAACTGGCTGAAAGAGATCACTGGTTTTTCCGGGGTTTCACTGCAGCCTAACAGCGGCGCGCAGGGCGAGTATGCGGGGCTGATGGTGATCCGGGCCTATCACCAGGATCGCAATGACCACCATCGTAACATCGCCCTTATCCCCGCGTCGGCACATGGAACGAATCCGGCCAGCGCAGTGATGGCCGGGATGGATGTCATCGTGGTAAAATCGGATGAAGAAGGAAAAATCGATGTCGCCGATCTCAAAGGGAAAGCGGCGCAGCACAAGGATAAACTTGCCTGTCTCATGGTAACCTATCCTTCCACACACGGCGTGTTCGAGGAAGCGATCACCGATATCTGCGAAACCATTCACCGCAACGGCGGACTGGTTTACATGGATGGTGCGAATATGAATGCGCAGGTTGGACTGACTTCACCGGCGAACATTGGCGCAGACGTATGTCATCTGAACCTCCATAAAACATTCTGCATACCCCATGGCGGAGGCGGGCCTGGTATGGGTCCGATCTGTTGCAACGATAAGCTGAAGCCTTACCTGCCGGGACATGCTGTTGTGCAGACCGGTGGTGACAAAGGTATTCATGCTGTTTCGGCAGCGCCCTGGGGAAGCGCCAGCATCCTGGCAATTTCTTACGCGTACATCGCCATGATGGGTG
>DASPJC010000419.1:0-17469 GCA_035628815.1 Ohtaekwangia sp.
GTTCGGTGCTGAATGGATTGCGCGAGAAGCTTTTTAATGTTGAGGACCTTCAGCAACGTCTTTCCTTCAGTGAAGCCCAGCGTGTTGAGGAACAACGGCTGTTTCAACGGCGAATCGTGACCATCTTTGCCATTGCCGTGACTTTCGCGCTACTGTTGATCCTGCTGGCGTACTTCAGCACTAAGTTGAAGAAGCAGAAAAAGGAACTTGTGCGGGCGAACGCGGAAGTACAAAGGATAAATGAAAACCTGGAGAACCTGGTCTACGAACGTACGAAGCTGCTGGAGCATGCGCACCGTGAAATGGACGTGTTCCTTTACCGGGCGTCGCACGATCTTCGCGGGCCGATCTGCTCGATCATGGGTCTTTACAATATCGCCAAACACACCATGCACCAGGAGTCCATGGAGCTTTTCGAGAAAACGTTCCAGACCGCTAATGGTATGGACAGGATGCTTAAAAAACTCCAGGAGGTCAGCGAGATCAACCACCCGGGAAATTACACGATGATTTTCCTTAAACAGAAAATTGAAAAGATCCATCAGGACTTCAATGGCCAGATTGCTTTGCACAATATTGCCTTTAAGGTGGATTGTGCGGACGACCTGAGCTTCCATTCATATGAAAACCTGATTCATATCCTGCTGGTGAACCTGCTGGACAATGCAATCTTTTTCAGTACACTCAACAAAAAGAAACAGCCGGAAGTCAGGGTGACTGCCGTGCGGGAAAACGGCCACGTACGCTTTACCATCTATGACAACGGGGTGGGTATTGACGATAGTATCCGGAATCACCTGTGGGATATGTTTTATATCGGCAACGAGCATTCGCGGGGAAATGGGTTGGGGTTGTACATTGTGAATAAAACGATCCAGGTACTGAACGGCACTATTCTTCTTGAAAGCAAGAAGCATGAGTTCACCCGGTTTGTGGTTACGCTTCCGGTGGACCAGGAAAACATAAAGGGTGTCACCCTTCACGATGCCGTTGGCGCGTCGGATAAAGCTTTGCTGAATTGACCAATTCGCACCCTGCTTTAAGCGAAGGTGATAACGCTTTTAATAATTTGAACAATCTCTTCGGGCATATTGCCATCCTTTACGACCTTGGTTGAAAATATTTAACAAAGCGAAGCTAATTCAACCCATTTTGAAAGCCCTGTAGTAACAAGAATACCTGTCGTTAACGAGCAGTCTGATTATTTCGTTCGCCATGCTTTTCTTCAACGCGAAGACGCGAAGATGTGCACTGGAAATAGGAGAGAGCGGTTGGTAGTGCTGATCAGGTCACCGTTCATGGAACCCCTAAACGCCCGGCAGTCCGTCAGTTTTGTCTAAATGTACGGCACCCGGCCCCTGAAAATCAATCCATACAATTTGTCTGCGGATAAACAGGTAAAATGGTATCTTGGTTGACTGCCGGAGCGTGTCCGGCCTACAACACAGGCTGCTAACCAATCGAACGTATGCGACTAAAGAACCTCAGCATGAACCTCCTGGTCCTGTCGACCCTGCTACTGATCCATTGCAAGGATTCCGAGCCGACGGAAGATGTCAACCCACCCGATCCGCCCGGCGATTTTTATTTCGGTGCCGACCTGTCTTATGTCAACCAGATACAAGACCATGGCGGTGTCTACAAAGACAATAATGCGGCGGCAAATCCGTATAAAATATTCAAGGACCACGGGACAAACCTTGTACGCCTGAGATTGTGGCACAACCCGGTATGGACCCGGGAACTTTACGGCGACCAGGGCACGCAGATGTATAACGATCTTGCCGATGTAGAGAAGGCAATGCAACTGGCCAGGGCTGAAGGTATGGAGGTACTTCTCGATTTCCAGTACTCCGACAGTTGGGCTGATCCCGGCAAGCAGGAAATCCCCGCCGCGTGGAAGGATATTAAAACCATCGAGGTATTAAAGGATTCAGTTTATGAATACACCTTTAAAACCCTTCACTATCTTGATTCAAAAGGTCTGATGCCGGAGTTCGTGCAGCTCGGAAACGAAACGAATTGCGGCATGCTTTATACCGATGCCCCCGCCGGTTTTCCCGCTGCCAATGTATGCAATGGCGCATGGCAACGGATGGGGGATCTCATCAACAGTGCCATCCGGGCCGTAGACGACGTATCTGAAAACTCGGATATTAAAACCAAAATCATCCTTCATGTTGCTGATCCCAAGAATGTAACATGGTGGTTCGATAATATGACAGCCACCAACCAGGGTAATGTCAGCGATTTCGATATTATCGGCTTCAGCTACTACCCGCTCTGGCACACAACGGTATCGCTGGATCAAATCTCCAACAATGTCTCCACCTTTAAAAGCAAGTACAGCAAGGATGTAATGATCCTCGAAACCGCTTACCCTTGGACCACGCAGGGCGATGACCAGTACAATAACCTGTTCGGCGGGGACCCGGCTATTACCGGCTACCCTTACACGCAGCAAGGCCAGTTGGATCTTCTCAAAAAGATCACGCAGGAGGTACTGGACGGCGGCGGAAAAGGTGTGATCTATTGGGAGCCCGCGTGGATAACCTCCGACATGAAGGATAAATGGGGTACCGGTTCGTCCTGGGAAAACAACGCCTTCTTTGATTTCGATGGGAATCCCGTACAGGGGATGGGGTACATGACGTTCGACTATTAACAAAAGCCAGGCGCTTTTTATTGTTTATTAAGCTTTAATTCAACTGCTATGAATCGCTTTCACGCCGGGAACAGCAATGTGTTCCATAATTTTGTGCTGTTGCTGATTTTCATTTGCCTGGGAACACCGTTGGCAGCACAGAAAACCGCAGACGTGTTCGTCGACAAGAACGGTGTGATGCGCTGGGGTTCCACGAAGGATGAGATTCGGGCCTTTGGTGTGAATTATACCGTTCCTTTCGCGCATGCGTACCGGACAGCGATCAGAAGAAATATTCCGATCGAACGCGCCATCGATGAGGATGTGTACCATTTCGCCCGGCTGGGATTCGATCTTTACCGCGTCCACGTCTGGGATTGCGAGATCAGTGACAGCGTGGGAAATCTCCTGGAGAATGAACATCTCCGCCTGTTTGATTACATGCTGAAGAAAATGAAAGATCGCGGGATGAAGTTCGTGCTCACGCCCATCGCTTTCTGGCCCAACGGCTTCCCGGAGCCTCCTGAAAAGACACCGGGCTTCGCCACGAAGTATGGCAAGGACGCATGCCTCACCGATGAAGATGCCATTAAGGCCCAGGAAAATTACCTCTATCAGTTTCTCAACCACGTCAATCCTTACACGAAGCTCGCCTACAAGAACGATCCCGACCTCATCGCTTTCGAGATTTCAAATGAGCCGCACCACAAGGAAGCGCCCGAAAAGGTGACCGCCTACATCCGGCGCATGATGAAGGCCATGCAAAAGACGGGAAACAAGAAACCCATCTTTTACAACATCAGCCATAGTATCCATTTGTCTGACGCATACTTCAAGGCGGGTATACAAGGGGGCACATTTCAGTGGTATCCTACAGGACTGGGTGCCCGCCATGAACTGGGTGGTAACCTGTTGCCGAACGTTGACCGATACGTGATCCCTTTTGGCAATGATCCGGCCTTTAAAAAAATCGGAAAGCTGGTTTACGAATTTGATGCGGCTGATGTGGGCCGTTCATATATCTATCCGGCGATGGCGCGAAGTTTCCGCGAAGCCGGCATGCAGATCGCGACGCACTTCTCCTACGATCCGACCTATATGGCCGATGTGAACACCGAATACAATACGCACTACATGAACCTCGCGTTCGCGCCGTCGAAAGCGCTGAGCCTGAAGATCGCATCTGAGGTGTTTCACCAGGTTCCGATGTATACAAGTTTCGGAACGTACCCCGACAACACGACCTTTGGAAATTTTAAAGTGAGCTATGAGCAGGATCTCGCCGAAATGATTTCGGACAAGAAATTCTTTTACACCAATCACACGGCATCGAAACCTGTAGCGCCAGCCGCATTGGAGGAAATAGCGGGATGGGGAAACTCGACCGTCGTCAAATATGAAGGCACCGGCGCGTATTTCCTCGACCGTATTCAGCCTGGTGTCTGGCGACTCGAAGTGATGCCTGACGCAATCTGGATCGAGGATCCGTTTACCCGTTCAGCACCGGCAAAGAAAATGGCGGTGATCAACTGGCGTGAATGGCCCATGTCGATCGATCTGCCCGATCTTGGATCCGATTTCTCCCTGCAGGCCATTAACGAAGGGAATACTTTTTCTTGTGTCGTAAAGGGAAATGCCTTCTCAGTGTCGCCTGGCGTCTATGTGCTGACGAAAAGAGGGCTCGCCTATACCGTGGACAAAAACAAGCCTTTTAAAAATATCTCACTGAAGGAATTTGCTGCGCCTGCAGCCACGGCCGACGATGCTATGGTTGTGCATCAGCCTGCAGAGGCCGTAGTGGCCAGTAAAGATTTTTCGCTCCGGGCGACCGTTGTGTCGGCCCGAAAACCAAAGGTTGTGAACGTTATGGTGTATACACCGGGTAACTGGCGACCGGAAGTCCTGCCGATGGAACATGACCGTGGCTATGAATACAGGGTACCAGTTCCTGCGAAGCTGCTGAAGGCGGGTGTGCTGCGATACTATGTCGTTGTTGAAACAGAGGAGGGTCACAGGACTTTCCCGGGCCGTGTGAAAGGACGGCCCATGGACTGGGATTTCATCGGCACACCGTACAGTGTCGATGTACAGGCGGAAGGCAATCCCGTCTACCTGTTTCATACCGCGACGGATGCCGACCAGTTATCAAGGCAATGGAATGCAAACTCCTTTACGGTGCCACTGGCGGAACCCGGGCAAGCCGAGTTGCTGGTGAACATCGATAAGTTACAGATACAGGACGAAGAAAACGTGAACGGCAAATCTTACGCGGATTATTCTCTGCGTTATTTCTTTGGAGAAAAGATCCGGCATCGGATGACGCAGGTCGGAGCGGCAAAGAGAATCATTTTCAAGGGACGGGCACTCCATGACCGGGAGTGTAAGGTCCAGTTAGCCCTGATCACCAGCAACGGCATTTCTTATGGCGGTATTATTACGCTGGGAAAAGAAACCGGTGATCACACGTTGATGCTGACGGATCTGAAGCCTGTCAGGCAGGTAACGCTGCCGAGACCTTATCCCACATTTCTGCCATACTTCTTTGAACCATCAGGAAACACGGAATTCGATCTTGCTGCGATCGAAGTATTGCAAATATCACTGGGTCCCGGTATCCCGGAAAGTCAGCTCGGCGAAAAGCATGGATTTGCAATTCACAGTATCCGGCTCGAGTAGTAGTAGTGTGATTTGTAATACTGCGCCGGCCCGCCAATGGTGAATTCCGGTCAGCTGTGGTCTACACATTGTGCCGTTGTAGGATTTATCTACACATCGGCGGAGGCCGCACTTGCATAATACTATCGAAAGCCCTTCTTTCGTTTATTGTTTACGCGCGTGGACATTTATCAAACTGGCATGATATTTTTAATAGTTAAACGTTAATCAACCAGACAATACAAGATGATACGTCAAATCCTACATTCCTCCCGATCGATCATGATTTTCTGCGTGGTTCTGCTGATGCTCGCAGGCGGTTGCAAAAGCAAGAAGAAGGCTATGGAAGCGCAGAAAGCTGCCGCCGAAAAGGCGCGAATAGAACAGGAAGCAGCCCAGAAGAGGCAGCAGGAAGCGCAGCAGGCCGAAGAAGAACGAAAAAGACGTGAAGCCGAAGAACGGGCGAAACTTGAAGAAAACGCCAGGAACCGCGATCCTCAGCTGAAGCTTGAACAATATTTTAACGCCATTGCCACGTCTGCAAGCGCTACGTCCGCCAACAACAGCATTACAGAAGCATTGTCTCTTTTTACTACAGACCAGGTACCGGTGCTGATCGTCATTCATGAATCCGGCGGACAAAAAGATTATGACCGGCCGACGACCATCAGGCAATATCTAGAATACCTGAAAGATCAGAAGAAACAACCCGATAAAATTGGAAATCTGCAGTTCGACAGCTCCGGCAAGATCACCGAAGTGGAACTGGTCAAGCAAAACTAATTTCAATCTAAAATACTACTACAATGGTTACCCATAAACGTTTGTTTGCGTTGCCTTTCTTTTTGTTTATCATCGGCAGCCTGTCAGCGCAAAATAATGACATCAGTCCGCAGCGGAAGCAGGCCATTGATTCGCTGGCGCTTGAGAAGGTCCGCGATCTCAGTAAATACATCAGCATCATCGGGGATAAAAAAACACCCTTCTCGGAAGCGAGCCGTGTGATGGACCGCGCGGAAGAGCTATTTGCGCCTGACAGTGAAATGGGCGTATCATCATTGAACCGCAAAGAGGTCAATTATTATAAAGTGCGAAAGTACTTTGAACGCCTGATGGCGCTGAATTATGACCGCGTTACAATTCAGTGGTATGATATTCACTATATCAGCGATCTCGAACGTCAGCCGGATGGGCGATACGTTGGCGTCGTTACCATCTATCAACGGTTCGAAGGTGAATCCGACGATGGCATGAAATACAAGGACACGACCAAGAAGGATATCACCATTTATGTCGAACGGAAGAAAACGCAGATCCAGGGCCGAACGATAGAGTTCTGGGATGTGATGCTGGGTGATATCAGGGTGACGGAAACCAGTGCATGAGGTACATCAGCTTACTTGTTTTAACAGGGATATTGTCATTCGATCATCTGCAGGCGCAGGTCGTGGATGATATGTCGGATGAGAGTAAACTGTATGCCGAAACCAAGCAGGTCAACCAGTTTTTCCGTCGTTTCAATGGGGAAGAAGACGAGAAGGGCGAGCGATACTACCCAAAGGATAAATTGTATCGCAGTGAAAAGCTGCGTAAAAAGTATATCGGGATCCTGTTCGATGCCGGCAACACCGGCATCAGCAACGATCTCAAAGTAGAATTTGCCAAAGACGTACTTGATAAGTCGGAGCCCAGCATCCTCGATTTTCATGGCGGAAACTGGTTTGCCGAAGTGCATACAACATTCACGATGAATAATAAAAACCAGGCCGTGGTGTTGTTCATGCAACTGGAAAAGGATCATCTCGGAAGCAAATGGGTTATCGATCGCGTTTATGCCGACATGTTTGAACCCTATTTCAGGAGAGATACCACGAAGGTCGGAAGGTTCCTTCATCCGCTCAGCCATGAGCTCGACTTTATGAACCTCAGGAAGGCTTTTAACAACGGCGACAGTATCAGTCAGTTCACCGTGAAACGGTTCCGTCCGGACCACCTGTCTGTTTTTCTATACGAGATCAAAAAAGGCAACCTGAAATACAAAACGGTTGATGAAGTAAAGTTTCACTTTTTCCAGATTGGCGGATGGTACTTTGAATTGTCTGAATTCAACAGACCCGGCTATAACAATGGGTGGCTGATATCCAACCTGGTCAGGGTGAAAAACGAATCGGAAAAAAATCTTCTCCGGAAGCACATTTATTATGAGAAACCTTAAACGGTGGCTGATCGCTTTTGTCGTATTGCTGGTGACGCTTCCTGCGCTTAAGGCACAGCAGGATAAAACCGATGCCAAGCATGAGCAGAAGGTAAGGGATATGGTCGCGTTTCTCGAATATGTGCTGAATACCCTGGGGAGCAGTACAACTTCTTCGCGTGACAAGGACGTGTTGATCACGGAAAGCTATACTAAAATATTCCGCGATGCGAAAGTGCAGATCGAGGACGACCTTGACGCTGATCGAAAGGTTATCACCAACAAAGATGTGCAGGCCTATTTGAAAGATGTTGATTTTTTCTTCCGGGATGTCAAGTTTGAATTTGATATCGACGGCATCCAGGGAAAAACGAATGCCAATGGCAGCCTTTTCTATAAAGTATCCATGCGGCGAAACCTGAAAGGCATAACGGCCGATGGAACGACGGTTAGCACCACCATTCCCCGGTATATCGAGATCAACTATTTGCCGGAGGAACAGGATCTTAAGATTGTCAGCATCTATACGAATGAATTCAATGAAAAAGGAGCCCTGCAAAACTGGTGGAGAGAACTTTCCTATGAATGGCAATCGATCTTTCAGCGCAGGCTGAAGATAACCGATAGCGTCAGGGTTGCCGACCTTAAGAATATCGCGGCAATCGAGTCGCTTGATATCTCAAATAACGAATACATCCAGGACCTGGAGCCCTTAAGCCAGCTCGCGGGCCTGCGCGAACTGAATTTGTCCCGAACCAATATCACCGACCTGACACCCATTCGTAATCTCACCGAACTCGTGGAACTGGACATCTCGCATACCCGGATCGAGGACCTGTCGCCCTTGAAGTATGCCGAGCATCTTCAGCGTTTTGATCTGGGAAACAGCCTTGTCAAGGACATATCCGTCATAGGCAGGATGCAAAAACTGCAATACCTGGACGTGAACCATGTCGCCGCCCGTAATTTCGGGGCACTGAACGCGCTCCCGGAGCTGCAATTTCTCAACCTTGAAGGAACACAGCTGGCCAGCTTCGATTCAATCATTGGCCTTACGAGCTTGAAAGATCTCAACGTTGCCCGCACGCTGATCGAGGATGTAACGGCAGCCGGGAACCTCGGGGAACTGACTATTCTTAATCTCGACAGCACAGGCGTCATGGACATCACACCACTAGGTTCGCTTAAAAACCTGAAAGTTTTGCATATTAATTATACGCCGGTGTCAGACCTGAAGCCCTTGCAGCAGATCAATATCGAAAAGATCTATTGCGATCAAACGCCGATCAACCGGGATGTTGCCAACGCGTTCATGTCAACCAAACCGGGTGTGCTCGTAATTTTTGAGTCCGAGAATTTGAAGGACTGGTGGCATTCCCTTTCGCCACAATGGATGGAAATTCTAACGAACGTATCCGGAACAAGCGGTGATGCAACTAAAGAGGACCTGGCGAAGATAACTAATCTGGATTCTGTGAACATCGCAGGTACGGGTATTCAAAACCTTGAACCGCTCCGGAAACTCGTCAAGTTGAAAGTACTCGTGGCCAACACTACACCTGTAAAAGACCTTTCACCGCTGGCCGGGCACCGCGAAATTTTGTACCTCGATATCCGCAATACCGCTGTTGATGATCTCACGATGCTGGCCACCTTCTCGCGTTTAAAAGTGCTTCGTGCTGACAGTACCGGTATCCAGAACATTGAACAGCTGTATGGACTGGGCGGCCTTGAAGAATTATACGTTGACAATACGGCCATCGACGATCTTCATGTTCATGATTTTTTATCCAGAAATCGAAAGTGCCTCGTGGTATATAAGACCGGGCGATTGAAAGCATGGTGGGATGACCTGTCGGAGGAATGGAAAGAAGTATTCATGGCCCAGCTCACGATCAATGCAGGATCGCGTAAGGAAGACCTTCATCGCCTCACACAACGCCGCGAATTGAAATTTCAGGGCATACGTGTTGCGAACCTGTCACCCCTGCTTGAGTTTGTGCGGATCGAAAAACTGGCCTTCTCGGGCACGGACGTCACCGACCTTGGGCCGCTATCGGGCATGCAGTCCCTTGCGAGTCTCCATGCAACTAACAGCCCGATCCGGGATCTTGAACCGTTGTGGAAACTTTCAGGGCTCGTGGATCTCGATATCGCCAACACGCCGGTGGAAGATATCGGGCCGGTAGGCGGCTTATCCAATCTGAAGAGCTTCAGTTGTGCCGGTACCCGGGTGAGTAAGCTTAACGCACTGTCACGCCTGGCGTTACTTGAAGTGCTTGACTGTTCCAATACACCGGTGAAGCGTATCGATCCCGTTGCAAACCTCCCGTTGCACACGTTGAAATGTTACAATACCCGTATTTCAAAAAGCAAGGTCGAGAGCTTTAAGAACAAGCACCCCGAGTGCAATGTCATTTACTACCGGTGAGGTGAAAAAAAGCGCAACCCTAATTTTTTTCAAGGTATAAAACTGCGTCCAGCGACGTGGGCGGTTCGACATTGATGCGGCCGCCACCGTCCATGGGAAGCGGACTTTTAACAGTGGTATTGGTGGCCGGGATGAACCACTCAAGGGCAAATTCCCCTTTAGCTTTTGATAAGTCTAGTATCGCCCTTCCGCCTTCGGGAAGATAGACCAGGTACGATTTTCCTTCGTTCGCGAGGCAATAGCCGCTGGAAGATAATTCCGGCCGCGGTATCATATGGACAAGATCCACTCGCAAAGCATACCGGCGCGTGTAGCCCATGTTTCTGCGGATCAGGTCATACGCCGGGTAGTCGCGATCGTCCTTGTTGATACCACTTTCATCGTAAAACCATCCTGCGGTCTTGTCCTCGTCTTTTTTTCCGGGGAGCGGCTCCCAGGGATCCATAAAGATCGGGTGTAAGCCGCGCATAAAGCTTTTCCATACCCATTTGTAATCTCCGCCATGGCCCCAAAGATGATCGGTGTCCGTGATGATAATTTTTTTTCCAGCTGACGGCGGAGGATTGAATTTGAAAGAGCTCATGACGGTCGTGTCGCCATGCTTCCATGCGATAGGTGTGGCGTTGGGCGAGATCCAGTCCGCGGGGCTATCGAACAATGCCTGGTTGGTTTGGGCCTGGTCACCGCGATGTGTCATGCCCACGAGGTGTTGCTTGGGCATGGTGCGTTCTGTCTCCTTGATAAAATTGATCATATGGTATTGCCAGTCCGTTGCGCCGCCTTCGTTAATGACCTCGAATAATACATTATCCAGGTCGTTCACGGTTTCCACCACTTTCTTTACATAAGCCTCCTGTACGCGAAGCAGCTGCGGTGAAATTTTAAGACTGTGCAGGCTGGGTTTATCATCGTAGTCTTCCGTGGTATATGGAGCCGAAATGCCATTGATGTTATTGGTCGCGTTATAGGGAAGAAAAGGGAAGGGGTCGCCCACGCCAAAGTTAGTGCGGTCAAGGCACCACCCCTGGAAGAGCATGACGGAGACGTAAATGTTTTCCCTGCCCGCTTCCATAATGCGTTTCCGGAGTCGTTCAAAGTATGGCTGGTTGAACTTTGTAAGGTCGAATTTCGCCTTGCCGTCTTTCGCACTTCCCGGGCCGGTCCGCGCAAAAGGCAGGGGTTCAATAACGATGGAGTCGGACGTCCAGGACGCCATGCGCGGCTGTTCGAACATCCAAAGACGGATAAAGTTATGCCCGTGCCGTTTCATCATCGCCAGGTATTCGGGGTAGTCAAACTTTTTATCCCCGGGAAGTCCCATATCCTGAAGGTTCTCCCAGGTGTGTGAGCCGGTGAGATAGATGGCCTTGCCGGTGTCATCTGTAAAATAGCGCGGATTGTCGGGATGGACGCGCAACGTACCGCGTACCGGTTGCCCCGAAGCCGCCAGGAAGCTCGCGAATAGCAGGGATAAAACCAGTGAATGTTTTATCATAATTAAAGTTATGAATCGGAACCGGATGAAAGCCGATGATCGTTCGGGATTCTGGATATCGCTTCGCGTTCGCGATAAATTTTGTCGACCACTTCGCGGGGAAGTTTTAACCCTTGAAAGTCACCATTGACCGATGCGCTTGTTAGGATTTCATCGGTGACAAAATACTTACAATCGTTCATCCACGTTTCATGAATATATTCCTTGTCATTTTGCCTATTGATCTCGCGGACATCATCATGAGTCGCTTCTTTCACGTCCGTTTTACCGTTGCGTCTCCAGGGCTTTGCCCAGCAAATTTTTAGTCATGCGCTGCACCGCAGGGTCGTCGGTCGTGAAGTCAATGACGGCTTTGCCCATATCCCCCTGGTTGTTAACCGGATTTTTAAACCCGGGCGGCGTCGACAAGGGGAGGGGCCAGAAGCAGGTGCCGGCATTGAAAACGAAGTTGCCTTTTTCTGCCCTGTAAATTGTCATCGCGTGGTCTTTTGCATTCTCCGATGCAAACTTGTTCGGTTTGATCCTGCTCCTTCCCAGCACGATCAGCGACGAATCTTTTCTCAGGGGATAGCCGTGGTATTCCCATCCGACGAGGTGTTTAAGGGTATCGCCATCTTTAAGACCGGTCCCCGCAAACAGCCAGTGGTCGGTGTGCGCACAGACAATGTCAGCGTAACCAACACCATATGAGGTATTTCCCATCAACTCTTCTTCGTTGAAGAAACGGTCTCCCCGATCGCCTTCCATACGGCCCGTGATACGATTGGGCATGCCATCAGATGACGGATCGAGGTATACCGCGCCACTCACGGAGTTGCCCGAAAGGAATAGAATGTTAACACCGCTGTCACGGGCCGCTGATACGTTGTCGAACATTTTCGGCGTCCAGTATTCGTCGTGACCAACGGAGAGAAAAGCTTTGCTTCTCAGAAGTCCCGCGGGGTCAGCATGCGTATCGGTATTTGAAATATAGGTTACATCATAACCTTCTTTCTCCAGCCAGAAACTCAAGGGAAACTCCCATAAAAGGAATTCACCGCCGCCATTCGACAGCGGGTTGAAATCCGACGGCAGCAGATTTACATACAATGCGTATGGCCTGTCAAAACTGATCCGTGCGCCATCAGTGTTGACCCAGGGTTTCTGACCTTCATCATACATTGAATGCCAGTATGGCCACCGGTTGTAGGCTTGCCAGGTCATGTCAGAACATTGAAACATAACATCGGCCTTGCGATCATCCTTTAAGATGAATACGACATACGACTGGCTACTGTCCTGCGCGGTGAGTTTCCCGAGGTATACGCCACTCAACCAATCCTGCGGAATGACCATCTGATAAGCGGTATCCCAACGACATTCGATCAGATTATTCTGCCCGGCGGTCGGAACAGGTTGCGACTTTCCCTGCAACGGTCCGACAGTCTTCATCAGGCGCCCGCCCTTTCCGTTGTAGTACCCCATCCGGTATAAATCGATGGTATACGTTTTTGCGGGTTCCGTGCTGACGAAGATATTCAGAGTATCGCCGGCTTTATAACTGGCCTGTGAGCAATATCCTTCAACCTGGGGTCGCCTGCACCACTGGTGATCCGGGTATTCACACTGCTTCTCCGGTACGTCGATCAGCCACGCGGTAGTGCCTTCCAGCCGGTTCTCTTTCACGATTGGATTTTCCTCGGCGGTGGTCGCTTCTTTCGTCGTACTGCATTGCGTGAAAAGTGCGGCAGCCAGAAAAATGAAAAGGTTTCGAAGCTTCATGTCAGGGATATTTTGGTTTTGTTGTATGGAATGAATTATTGGTCGATCCGTTATTTCCCTTTAATACACTTTGCCCGGGCCCCGTTTATATACGAGCATGACGTGCGAAACAACCCGATGCTGAATAACCGGGTGCACTGAAATACCATCGTTTCTGCCACTGACTTGAGCCCAGGGATGAAAAGCAAACCCCGGGAGGGTCAGATGGCTGTCGGTACTTTCATGATACTAGCGGGAAGTGTCGAATTATTAAACAAAAATAGGCATAAAATGTAAACAAACTATCCTGTTATGACCGGCCATCTGTAAACATTACTAACCAAGGCGCCGGAAAAACCCTACCAAAGGCGAAATTTGTAAACAAAAAATGCCAATAGTCAACAACAATATATAGCTTTGTTTTTTTTGACCCTGATCAAAAGCTGCAACATATGACGATTCAAAATGTAACGCGGTCCGAATCAATTATCGCGCGGTCCGCCAAATACCTGGCCGGCGGCGTGGTATCCCTGAACCGGAAGGTAAACCCTAACATAGTGTTCGACCGCGCGGCCGGGAGCAGGTTATACGATGCGGAAGGTAATGTATACATTGACTATCACGCGGCCTTTGCACCTTTCTTACTGGGGCATAATTTCGAGCCTGTCAACCGGGCAGCGATGGAAGCAATAGCGCAGGGGTGGTCCTTAATGGGCTCCGGCACCACGCTTTGGGAATCGCAGCTGGCAGAATTACTGTGTGCCGCGGTGCCTTCCCTCGAACGCGTGCAGATAACCAATACCGGCAGTGAAGCAACGGCACATGCCATCCGCCTCAGCCGTGCCTATACCGCGCGGGAAGATATTATTGTGACACTAGGAGGCTACAATGGATGGCATAATGAAGTTGCACGGTCAGTCATGCCTTCGCTGCAGGACATCGGGCCACGTGTTTCGCCTGGAGAATATGCGTTTCACAGCATGTCTGCCGGCATCCCGGAAAATACCCGCAGAAGGGTTCACGTGGTCAACTTCAACGACCTCGAATCCGTGGAGTATGTCATGAAGCGTTACCCGGTCGCCTGTGTACTGACGGAACCCGTGTTGCAGAATGTTGGCATTATCAAACCAGTGGCGGGATATCTTGAAGGCCTGGTAAAACTTTGCGACGCGTATGGCGCGGTGTGCATTTTCGACGAAGTAAAAACAGGGTTTCGCGCAGGACTTGGCGGTTACCAGGGGGTTTGTGGCGTGACACCGCACCTTTCTGTTTTTGGCAAGGCGGTGGCGAATGGCTACCCATTGGGTGTCATCGGCGGCAAAAATGAGATTATGCAACTGTTCGATGCCGCGGATCCTGCAAAACGGGTGCTGATCGCCGGTACCTACAATGCCCACCCGGTAAACACCGCAGCAGCGATTGCCACGGTTAAATTCTTAAACGACGCTGCCGTATACCAGAAGATCGAAAATACCTGTAAGCATCTTTACGACGGGCTGAACCAGCTTTTCCAGGAAAAAGGTAGACCGTTTGTGCTGTCGGCCAACGCTTCGGCATTCTGCCTTTATTTCTGTGAGAAAAAACCCGACGATCTCCATGATATCCTGTTGCATCATGACTTTGCGTTTGATATTGCTTACCGGCGTGAGTTGATTAAGCGCGGTGTCTATCACATCCCCCTGGCCTGCAAACAAGGTTCTGTAAGTTATGCCCATACCGCGGAGGATATTGATCGAACCCTTGAAATCACCAGGGAGGCGTTGTCGGCGATCTGATTTCTGAGTGGTAAAGCAATAAGCACTCTTTTTTTACCCGTCACCATTGTTTACTGTCAGAGAGTTTCGTTATCTTCCTTACCTGTTGGCTATTATTGGTTGTCACTCATCATCATTGAAAATACTGTCTATGGCTGTTGGCAAAATCTTCGGGATGGCAATAGTTCTATTGCTATCTACCTCACAACTTATGGCGCAAGCAACAATTGAGGTCGACGTCTGCGTCTATGGCGGCACATCTGCCGGCGTTATCGCGGCGTATGCTGCTCAAAAGCAGGGAAAGACGGCGATCCTGATTGAACCGGGAGCACACCTTGGTGGCCTCACGTCCGGCGGGCTCGGCTACACCGACATTGGTAACAAGTATGCGATAACCGGGCTGGCGCGGGATTTTTATCGCCGGGTCGGGCAACATTATGGCGTGTTTGAACAATGGATATTCGAGCCCAAGGTTGCCAGTACGCTGTTCAATGATTATGTAACGCGTGGCGGCTACCAGGTGATGATGGGTCATCGCTTGAAGAATGTCACGAAGGTGGGGACCGCAATAACGCAGATCGTGGTAGAAAATTCCACCAGCCCGAATCCGGGTACGGACGTCATCGTCAAAGCGAAAATGTATATCGACTGCGGCTACGAAGGTGACCTCATGGCGCAGGCCGGCGTATCGTATATTGTCGGACGCGAAAGCAGCAGCGTATACAATGAGTCACTGAACGGTTTTCAGCTGCGGAACAATCACCAGTTTCCCGATGGTATCGATCCCTATGTCATCCCGGGTCAGCCGTCGAGCGGATTGTTATGGGGCATCAGCAACGGAACAGTGTCACCTACCGGTACGGGTGACAACAGGGTGCAGGCTTACAACTTCAGGATATGCCTGTCGAACGATCCTCAAAACCACGTCGCGATCACACAGCCGGCGGGATATGATCCCACGCGTTACGAACTGTTGCTTCGTCTCTTCGCCGCGGCGCCCAATAAGAAAGCGCTGGCAAACTACTTTATCATGAGTAAAATGCCGAACAATAAAACCGACATCAACAACAAAGGCGGTTTTTCGTCCGATATGATCGGTATGAATTACGATTACCCCGACGCTTCCTATGCGCTCAGGTCCCAGATTGTCAACGATCACGTGGCGTACACCAAGGGCCTCCTATATTTCCTTGGACATGATTCCCGTGTCCCGCTGCAAACCAGGAATGAGATGCTGACGTATGGATACCCTGCGGATGAGTACACCGACAACGGCCACTGGTCACCGCAACTGTACGTCCGTGAAGCGCGACGGATGGTGGGAAATTATGTGATGACGCAGGCCAACTGCAAAGGTACGCGGGTGGCCAACGATGGCATTGGTCTGGCCGCCTACACGATGGATTCACATCACACCCAACGGATCGTGGTCAACGGCATGGTGAAGAATGAAGGTTGCGTGGAGGTGGGTGGTTTCGGTCCTTATCCGATCGCCTACAATTCCATTATTCCCAAGCCCGCGGAGTGCAGTAATATGCTGGTGCCGGTTTGTTTATCGGCATCGCACATTGCGTACGGCTCAATCCGCATGGAACCGGTCTTCATGGTATTGGGACAGTCAGCCGCTACCGCTGCCGTGATGGCGATCGATGCCGGTACAACGGTGCAACAGGTTAATGTGCCTGCGTTGCAGCAACGGCTTAAAGACGATCCGCTTGCCGATGGAAGTCTTTTTGAAATCCTGGTAGACAATGAAGACGCTCCCCGGGTCCAGGTTACCGGCACCTGGTCAGCACAGGCATCGGGTGGTTACGGACCGAATTTCCTGGTCCACCCGGGAACGGGATCGCCCGGAACCGTGCGGTTCACTCCGACTATTCCAACGGCTGGGACATACGCAGCATACATTTACTTTCCCAAGGTCGTCGGAATATCGAACCACACAACGATCAACTACTTCGACGGGACCGTCAACCGTCAATACATTATCAACGAATCGGATATTCGTGTGGTGGGGCAGACTTCGGGGGAATGGGTTTCGCTCGATACGCTTAGCTTACCGCAAGGCACCGACAGCTACGTTGAAGTGACGACGGCCGGCGCGGATGGCACGATCGTGGCCGATGCCGTACTCTGGATACCCATCGCCGTTGAACCGCCGGGCGGTGATGGCGATTCGCTTCGCGGTCCTGAAAACCCGCCGAACACACAAGGCGGTCTTGACTATGAATATTACGAAGGTATGTGGAGCGCACTACCGGATTTTTCAACGCTGACAGCGGCGGAAACCGGGAACATCAGTAACATCAATCTCTATCCCAGGAACCGAGAAGATAACTACGCGTTCCGGTTCAGCGGTTTCATTGACATCCCGGCGGATGGTGAGTATACGTTTTACACAACGTCGGATGAAGGCAGCCAGTTAATGATCGGCAATACTGTCGTGGTGAATAACGATGGCTTACATACTGCCGTTGAAGCCTCCGGCACTATCGGCTTGAACCAGGGGAAGCACGCTTTTACAGTCACGTTTTTTGAACGCCTGGGTGCAGCCAG
>DASPJC010000420.1:0-2508 GCA_035628815.1 Ohtaekwangia sp.
AACCGGATATCTTCCCTGGCCGAATGGAATATGCGCGATCCGCAGATCCCGAAAAGCCGGTGGTGGCTAACGGACGGGATGGCGGTCGGGTTCAGGATCGTGAGACCATTGCAACAGCCTTCGGCCGAAGAGATCGGGAAATTTTATGCTGCCTATCTAAAATAACAATTGATATATCGCTATGAAAAACTCAACATCAACAACCCGGCGGGAATTTGTGAAACAATCTTCGCTGCTCGCGGGGGGCTTGCTGGCTTCACCACTCATCGCAAAGGGCGGATACTTCAACAGTGTGGATGACGCGATTAAAATCGCGCTCGTCGGCTGCGGGGGTCGCGGTACCGGCGCTGCCATGCAGGCACTGCTCACCAGGCAAAATGTGAAACTCGTCGCGATGGCCGATGCTTTTCGCGATCGTCTGGATGAGTGCTACAAAGCGTTGACAGATGAGAACGCTGAGGAAGGAAATGTAAAAAGTAAGGTAACGGTAAAAGAAGAGCACAAGTTTGTCGGGTTCGATGCGTACGCCAAAGCGATTGCCCTCGCCGACGTGGTAATTCTGACGACGCCACCCGGCTTCCGACCGGTCCACTTCGAAGAAGCAATAAAACAAGGCAAACACGTTTTCATGGAAAAACCGGTTGCCACCGATCCTGCCGGGATCAGGAAAGTACTGGAAGTAGCGGAAACCGCGAAGAAGAAAAAGCTGAACGTCGTTGTAGGCCTTCAGCGGCACTACCAGAACTCGTACCGGGAACTCTATAAACGTGCGCAGGACGGCATAATTGGTGACATCGTCTCAGGTCAGGCATGGTGGAACAGCGACGGCGTTTGGGTAAAATCCCGTCAGACGGGACAAAGCGAAATGGAATACCAGATGCGCAACTGGTACTACTTCAATTGGCTGTGTGGTGACCACATTACCGAGCAACACATTCACAATATCGACGTCATGAACTGGTTCAAAGGTGCATATCCCGTAAAGGCACAGGGCATGGGCGGAAGAGAAGTGCGCAAAGGAAAAGAGTACGGCGAGATCTACGACCATCACTTCGTTGAATTTCATTACGCTGATGGCAGTATCCTCAACAGCCAGTGTCGTCATATTAAAGGCACGTATTCAATCGTAAACGAATACATCGTCGGCACGAAGGGCGTTATCAAATGCAGTGAAGCGGTGATCGAAAGCAAAGGGAAGGCGCTGTATGCTTTCGACCGGAAGACGGAAAACAATCCCTATCAGACGGAACACGATGAATTGTTCGCGGCGCTTGCCAAAGGTGAATACAAGTTTGCCGATACCGAAAATGGTGCTAAATCTACGATGACGTCAATCCTCGGACGAATGGCAACCTATTCCGGAGAAGTCATTGAATGGGATAAGGCTCTTAATTCCGGGATCAGCCTGCAGCCGGCGAAATACGCCTGGGATGCAGAACCACCCGTAAAACCCAACGCCGACGGATTCTATCCGGTCGCGGTACCGGGTGTAACGAAATATTTCTCCTAAATAGAAATAATCTTTATCAGGAGCCGGGCACATAACCCCGGTTCCTTTTTTTGTGACCCTTCAAATTGTCATTGGCAACTTTCGCAAACTTTAGCATCTTGCGCTGAACTTGCGGCGACGTTGAAACTCATTAACAACATCTTACTCATTCTGTACAGGGTATGGGTTTTCCTGGTTTTTACCGTGTTCATGATCCTGTTCCTGCCTGGCCTGGTGCTGCCGTTTTTTTTCGGACAGCGCGCCGGAACAATAGGGTACGCCTTCTTATGGATATGGTCGTGGATCTTCAGTAAGCTTACCTTTATCCGTTATGAATTTTACGGAAGAGAAAATTTCAGAAAAGGGCAGTCTTACATCTACGTCAGCAACCATACTTCCTTCCTGGATCTGCCGGGCATTCGCATGGTGATCCCCGGCCAGTTCAGGCCACTGGCAAAAAAAGAACTAAAAAAAATACCTGTATTTGGATGGATTGCCCAGGCGGCAACCGTCATCGTAGACCGGACGAGTGCGCAAAGCCGTAAGAAAAGTATGGACAAGCTGAAGCAGTTGCTGAAGTCCGGCATGTCAATCCTGATTTTTGTCGAAGGTACCCAGAACCGCACAAAAGAAGTATTGCAGCCGTTTCATGACGGCGCTTTTCGTATTGCGATCGACACGCAACAGCCGCTATTACCGATGGTAGTGATCGGCGCGGGCAAGCTTATGCCCCCCAGCACCATAAACCTCCGCCCGGGGCTGATTAAAATTTACGTCGCCCCGGAAATCAGCACTTCGGGTTTGACCCCAGCCGACATACCTGCCCTGAAAGAGCGGACTTGTGAAACGATGAAGCAGTTGATTATTCAGAACAGTCAAAATTCCGTGCATGCTGCAGCAAGGTGATGGCACTTCACACCAGTCCCTGCTGATGCGTCTTCGGCTGATGCATGGCGCACAAATGTCTACCCTGCTACTTTTCAGCATCATTGCATTTTTAGCAAGGCCGGTCGGGAATG
>DASPJC010000421.1:0-11406 GCA_035628815.1 Ohtaekwangia sp.
CTGCTCAATTCGAAATCCAGTCGCTTTCCCAATGGACTGGGTAATGACAATGGGTTGCTGGGCAAATACGTTGCCTTTCATAATTACAGGGCGAGGATCAGCGCGGAGTATGAAGGCTTCCCGGACTCAAAAACCGAAGGACGACGTCCGACCAGTGGATACATCCCACGGTTCCGCAATGTGTACAAACAGGAAACTGATTTTCTGAGAGGATATGCTGCAGGATTTTCGGGCAGCCGTTATAGTGAATCCGGTGAAGGTGGCGTGGGAGAATCGCTGAAAGATAAACTCGCTGAAAGCAGGCTGGGCCCCTGGCGCGTCGGGTCGCATATGATGGGCGAAACCATTCCGAAAGAAGGCAATTATGTTGCCCTGGATGAGACGCAAAAGGATGAATGGGGAATGCCACGTTTGAAGATCTCTATCGACTACGACGATAACGACGAAAAAATGATCGCAGATTTTTTCGAACAGTTCACCGAAATGTACAGCCGCGCCGGTTTTACAAACATCCGCACCAGCGATTCGAAGCAGGCGCCGGGTCTCGATATTCACGAGATGGGCGGCGTGCGGATGGGACGTGATCCTAGAACTTCATTGTTAAATGAATGGCACCAGTTACATGCCTGTAAAAATGTTTTTGTTACCGATGGCGCCAGCATGACATCAACGGCCACGCAAAATCCGTCGCTTACTTACATGGCTTTTTCAGCAAGGGCTGTCGACTATGCGGTCAAAAATTTAAAATAAGAAGCGCAGCGAACCAGGCATCGTACACAGCACTCCAGTTGTTGCATTTTTTACGTCCTGCTAAAAAAAACAGTCGCTTTGCCGGGCGCTGGCGTATTTGTGCTGTTGTGATGACGAGAATAAAACGCAACACGCACCGAACAACTCCTCCTGTCTGGCGAATTCGAAAAGCGTGGGATCTCTATGACAGTTTACTCGGAAAGGATCCCATGAGAAACCCGTCAAAATCCACCTGACCGATCGCCTGCTATCAACCTTGCACGTCGAAATTCCGAACGTAACCTTTCAATTTGGCTGTGCTGACAACAATGTCAGTGTTTTCCTGATTTTTGAAAAATCAGCAAAATCCCGATGTACGGCAATCGTCGCTTGGTAATCTTTGTGTAACCCGGCGGTTCACGATCCGCGCAAGACGTGTTGAAATCGGGGAAGCAGAAATTACCAGTAAAAAAAATGATCAACTTCACGGCATTCAAAAAAGGAGAACGACGTCTTTTCATCGATTTCGATCTTTACACCGAAGGAGACAAAGATTTCAAGCAAGAACTGATTTCGTCCATGGTCAAAGATCTCGACGAATTGCAGCAGGCTTCAAAGCGCTCGTGCCAGCAAAACGATCCAACGGCATTTCATACAGCCATTCACAAAGTCAAGGCTACGGTCACGATGTTAGATGATCCGGAACTGATACACGCGATCGAGGACCTGCGAAGTGCATTTTCCGCAAGTATACAATCAAAGGCGCTGGCATCATTTCACAACATCTGCTCCGAAGTCATGACAAGTCTCAGGAAAGCGAATTGTTAAGTCCGGGCCATGAAAAACGTAAATGAAATGGAAACCACTGACTGCATTTGTCCATGAAGGATTCCGTTAACGATAGAATCAGCATTTATTTATCGGTCGACAACCAAACGATTGCAGGATATTTCAATGCGCATGACCCGTCGCCCCTTTACAACCGGCAAATTAGTCATCAGCTCGAACAGTATATCGTCAATTCGGTCGCCAATGCCAAACGCTACTCGGCGGTCTTCTACAAGTTGAAATGTAGCAATGAAATGGATAAGCAATATGCAGAACCATTGATGTACGCTATTCGCGCCCATTATGAAGCCAAAAAAAACAGGCGGAAGAAAGAGTTCTCGCGGTTTAAGTGGCGGTCCTGGATTCTGCTTGCTTTTAGTTTGGTTGGCGTAGCAGTTTGTCAGGTTGTGGTGCCAATATTTCTGAATCCCGATAATAATTTCCACACTGCCCTGGGCAGTAGCCTGGATATTTTCAGCTGGGTTTTGCTGTGGCGACCGATTGACGTTCTGCTGTTTTCCTGGAACCCCCATCTGAAGGACATATGCCTGCTCAATAAACTGGCCAAAGCCGAAGTCATAGTGATCGAATATGAAAAGTAAATTGCTCCTGTTATTGCTGCTTGTTACTGTTGCCAAAGTTAATGGTCAGCTCAGCGGAGGCTTTGAACACATTTATTATGTCGAGGATGGGAACGATTTTTCGATGGGCCCCATCGGCTACATTCAGAATAAAGCAGGCTGGTATGCCGAAGTCCGCTACAATTACGAGGAGAAAAGAACCTTTTCATTGTATGTTGGAAAAGTCTATTCGAACGAAGGTGAGCTTTCTTATGCCATCACGCCGATGGTTGGTGGCGTCATCGGAAGGTTCAAAGGTGGGTCTGCAGGTCTGGATGTGGACCTCGATTTCAGGGGTTTTTTCGTTTCGACCCAATCCCAATATACTTTTTCCGTCAATGAAGAGATATCCAATTTCTATTTCGCCTGGTCAGAAGCAGGATATCAGCCCTTACCATGGGTATATGGAGGAGTTGCTTTGCAACAAACATATTTTCCACAGACAAAAGAGACCGTGACACATCCGGGCGCTTTGATAGCGCTTTGCTACAAAAACTGGACGTTGCCGTTGTATTTATTTGACACCGGGCAAAGCACCAGAACATTTATCTGCAGTATAATCTGGAATTGGGAACAAAAAAAATAATGCATAACCACCAGTATCCAACTCATGTTTAAGACAAACATATGAATTACATTCACCTTCCAGTCGCATTTGGCCCGACAGGCATATTGCTTCTTCTGCCGGCAACGTGGTCACTCCTGGGTTCGGTTGCCCTCGTGCTGTTGTCGGTGATCTATATACGATCACGGTTTAAGGCGTTGAAGGACGAAAAATCGGACCTTCATCGTCAGGTACACGAGCGTTCGGAATTGCTCGAATATGCCATCGAGCGTGAAAAAAAATTAAGGGAAAATACAAGCCAGGTCAACCGCAGCAAAAGTTTACTGCTGGCGCGAATCAACCATGAAATCCGGACCCCCCTTAACGGAATGTTAGGCATGACGTCCCTCCTTGCCGAGACATCCTTAACTACAGAGCAACGTGAATACAACGATACAATACGCGAGTGCGGCGATAGCTTGCTCAAAATCGTCAATGATATCTTGTTAAAAGACTTACTGGATTACGCGAAGGTGGAATCCGGGAAAATCGACCTTGAGCAAAAACCACTTGACCTTGAGAATACCCTGGAGGAGGTCTGGGACATTTTTGCCACCAGGGCTGCCGAAAATGGATTAGAACTGGTGTATGAAATAGATCCGGATGTACCCCATCAGGTCGTCGGCGATAGTGCCAGATTGAAGCAAGTGCTCATGAACCTTGTTGAAAATTCGATCCGTTTTACACAAAAAGGGACTGTTCTTGTTAAAGTCCATACGGTCTCTACAGGACAGCCTAACATTCTCGACCTGGTTTTCGAAATCAAAGATACCGGCAGTGGTATTGCGCCCAGCCAACTAAAATTGTTACTCGCCGGGATGGAAAGTACGAACACAACCGGCTTCTCAAATGCTGGCGTGGGACTGATTATCTCCAGGAAATTAGTGGAATTTATGGGTGGCCAAATAAACATCGAAAGCCAGCCCGGGAAAGGCACCTCAGTTGTCTTTTCCATCAGGACCTCAGCCAGCCTGCAATCATCACGATTTCACACACACGAAAATCTTTCTGTAATCGCCGGAAAGAAAATTCTCGTAGTCGAAGATAATCTGACACACGTCAATTTTATCAGGGCGCAGCTTGATCAGTGGGAAGCGCAGCCCATCATTGTACATTCGGGTGAAGATGCTTTAAAAACCCTTGCTTCCACGCCAGACATCACGTTGTTAATCACGGATAACCAGGTACTCGACATGACCGGGCTCGAGCTCGCGCAAATGGCGAAAGCAACCTATCCGCATTTGCCTATTATATACCTGGCGCCAACGGGTGATATGGTGGCAAAACAAAATAGCCATCTTTTCAGCGAGATTATTGCAAAACCGGTAAAGAAACACCTGCTCAGCAGGCAAATTATAAGCAGCATCAGACATCAGGGGCGTTTAGTGTCCATCGATAAAGGGATGGACCATAAACTATCTTCGGCATTTTCCAACGCATTTCCCCTTCGCATTCTTGTTGCAGAAGACAATGAAACCAACCAGAAACTGGCCATGAAAATTCTCGGCAAACTCGGTTATAATCCCGACATCGCCCGGAATGGAAAAGAAGTTCTGGACATTGTCAGTGATAAAAATTATGATTTGATACTAATGGATGTGCAGATGCCGGTGATGGATGGCATCGAAGCGACCCGCATGATCCGTCTTTGTTTGAATGTTCAACCTGTAATTGTAGCCATGACTGCAAATACGTTACAGGGCGATCGGGAAGCTTGTCTGCAAGCTGGCATGGATGATTACATCAGCAAGCCAATAAACCTGGAAGAGCTCGTGAATATCCTGGAAAAGTGGGCCGTTCACCTAAAGGAAAAAGCCTGAGAAACCTGACAAGGACTAACGCACACCAGGCAAAGTGCCTGTACCGGCGATGTAATAAAAGCGACGGGTTGATACGTTATGTCAATTTAAAAGACAACGGTGATCATGCACAAACCGGGGTTTACCCCGACATGCAAACCCGCCGTCGGGGTTTTCTCCCAGATAATTTCGCCGCAAATGCATCATTTCGTAGCGATCATGATTTTTGTTCTACCATCGACCATCCACAACGGATGTGTGTTATGCTGCGACGTTCGGCGGTATTCTCGTCGTCCCCCCTGGATATTTGTATTACATCAAAAGTCTCATGGAACCATGAGACTTAACCCTTAAGTTGCTATGAAAAAATCCCTCTTCTCATTTATTTTAGTGTTGATAGTTTATCAATACAGCGCCGCACAGAACGTCGGCATTAACGCGAGCGGCAATTCCCCCGACGCCTCGGCTATGTTAGATGTATCAGCAACAAACAAAGGGCTCCTGATCCCGCGTGTAGCGCTGACCGCCACGAATGCTGCCGGCCCCATAACATCGCCCGCAACAAGCTTGCTGGTCTATAACATCGCCACAGCCGGAACTTCACCCTACAATGTTGTTCCCGGTTATTATTACTGGAATGGCACCTTATGGATTCCTTTCCTGGTTCCTTCTGGCGGTATTAATGGCGCCTGGATGATGACCGGAAACTCCGGCATCAATACGGCCACTAATTTTCTCGGCAACACCGACGATAAGCAATTGATCTTTAAGTCCAATAATCAATCATTTCTCGAGATCGGCACACGCCAGGCACTGGGCCTGGTGCAGTCGTATCCCGATTACACTGAAGTCGCAGAGAAAGTTTTTTACGTCAGGTCTGCGCTTCAGTTCGACGCACCCAACGCTTCCTTTTATAAACCGAAGTTATGGACCGATATCAATGGGAACTTTCGGGTCAAGGGAAGTTCTGCAGGGACCGATTTTTTTGAATTTGGTTCTACTGGAACCAACAACAACGGGGGTTTTGAATTTGTTATCGGTGACGATGGTGATGAGCCGATTGTTTTCAAGAGCTATCATTACCTCAATGGAATGTCCGAGATCATGCGCCTGCAAAGCGGCAGGATGGCTGTGGGGTCGAATGCTTTCGATGCGACCAATCCAGAGAAACTACTGATCGATGGCGGAACAACAACGTCTTATAACCTTATGACCGGTAAAGGTAGTATTGACAACTACTTACAAATTAATATTAAAAACTCCTCCGCCGGGGGAAGTGCAAGCTCGGATCTGGTCGCCACCGCCAACAACGGTAACGAGTCCATTAATTATATCGACATGGGCATCAACTCGGGTGGTTACACGAACACTTCACTTCCCGTGCTCGGCGGCGCCAATACGGCGTACCTGTATTCTACCGGCAATGATTTTGCGATTGGCAATGGTACAGCAGGCAAACCCCTGCGGTTTTTTACGGGAGGATTTGCCAGCGCGAATGAACGTATGCGCATCGATGGAACGGGGAAAGTCGGCATCGGCAAGACCGTTCCGACAGAGGCACTTGATGTAACGGGGAATCTGCGCTTGAGCGGGGCTTTTATGCCCAATAACAACGCCGGCACCAGCGGCTATGTACTACAATCCAACGGTGCGGGTGCTGCACCGACGTGGGTTGCAACGGGCTCAAGTAATAGCTGGTCTCGGTCCGGAAACCCGGGAACGACAGCGGGAACCGATTTCATCGGAACCACAGATGACGCCGACCTTGTATTTAAAGCAAACAACGCTGAGGGCCTTCGAATACTTAGTGGCGGAGGGCTGGAGATAGATGCGGGCGCGGATGCCTCAGCATCAGGATCCGCCATTTATGCTATTGGTGATTATAACAACTACCTGGAAATAAATATTCAGAACCTGAGCAACGGCCCCTTGGCAAGCTCGGATATCGTAGCAACGGCGGACAATGGAGATTCACTTTCGGTTTATGTGGATATGGGAATCAACAGTGGCGGGTACTCCAATGCCAACAGCAATATACTTAACGGTCCAAACGTCGCGTACATCTATGCCCATGGCAAAGACTTCAAAATCGGCAATGGAACACCCAACCGAAACCTGATTTTTTTTACTAATCCCAACGGGGCGACGCTGGGCACCAACACCGCCAACGGCGTAGAAAGGATGCGCATCGAACCTGGCGGCGAAGTTGGTATCGGCACCAGTAATCCCTCCTATAAATTACATGTCGTGGGCGATGCCGCGAAAACCACGGGGAGTTTTTGGACGTCCATATCTGACGGCCGGCTAAAAAAGGACATCAAGCCCTTTACCCACGGACTTGACATTCTCATAAAAATAAACCCGGTTTGGTTCAAATACAATGGTGCAGCCGGCACGCCGGATGATGGCAAGGACAACGTTGGTATTATTGCGCAGGAGATGCAGGAAATCGCTCCATACACGATCGGAACATTCACCGATGGTGAAACAGGTACCTCGTATCTCAATTATGACGCGAATGCAGTGATCTATATTATGATCAATGCCGTCCAGGAACAGCAGGTCATTATCAATGATCTGAAAAAACAACTGGATGAACAGGAGCAGAGACTGTTGCGTCTCGAGGAAAAACTGAAGTAACATGGCAGCCACCACAACAGCGGCCTCCGTGCCCGGACGACCTGTCGTACTACTTAGCATCTTATTGCTTTGTGGATACTGCACCGTACACGGCCAGGGGCGTATCGTGCTCAATGGCGCGAAGATAAATCTTAGCCAAGGTGCCTGCCTTGTTATTCAGAACCCGGCCGCCAACGCAATTACGCGTACCAGTGGGCATATCATCAGCGAAGGAGAGAATAACCGGATCAAATGGCTCATTGGTACAACCACGGGTACCTATATCATTCCCTGGGGTTATGGCGATACTGGCTATCTTCCATTAACCTTTACAAAGGCTGCGGGAACAGGTAGTGGATTTTTCCTGTTTTCAACGTACCACACGCTCTGGCAAAACAGCAGTCAACTTCCAACAGGCGTTACGAACATCAACGGATCAAACGGCCTCGATAACTCTGCATTCACGGCCGACCGGTTTTGGCAGATTAATGCGCAGGGCTACACGACGAGGCCCGCACTTTCAAATCTTGTCTTTACTTACCTGGATAGCGAAAATCTCGCACCTGGCAACACCATTCTGGAGAGCGGGCTGAAGGCTAAAAGATACAACAGCATCCTTAACAGCTGGACCGACAATGCACCTGTCAGCGCGGCCAACATCACAGCGAACACTTTGACCGTGAACACGGTTGATGCCACCAACCTTCACGGATGGTGGACGATAGGAACATTGGGCGGAAACCGTTACTGGACAGCGCCTTCTGCGTCGAATTCAAACACTTCCGCCAACTGGTCAGAAACCTCCGGCGGGGCAGGCAACGCGGGTGTGCCCACGCCTGCCGATGTTGTGTTCTTTGATGGCGTAAATGATGCTGACTGCATTCTAAATGCAAATTTTACGGCATATGACTTTGTGGTAGGGGCAGGTTACGCTGGTACCATAACGCAGGGAAGCAATACCCTTGATATAAAAAATGCAGCGACATTTTCGGGCGGTGCGTTTCTGGGGGGCAGCGCGGATATAACCGTTGAGGGATTGTTTAGCATATCTGGCGGAACATTTACTTCGACTTCCGGCACGCTGGACCTGAAAAAGAATTTTATTTTAACCAGCGGTAATTTTATACACCACAATGGAACCGTGAAGTTCTCCGGAACCATGTCAGGTAGTGCGCAAACGATAAATACAGTAGCTCCGGTGGAGTTCAATCACCTGGTGGTTTCGAACACGGCAGCTAATCCCGGTTTAAGCATCGAGACCAGTCAAAATCTAAAAGGCATACTTACACTTTCCGGCGACGTCATCGTAGATGCCGATGGAACCGCAAACGCGGCCATCTTTCGATTGTTATCATCGGGCGATAATCCTGCAACCGATGCGGCGATAGCCTCCCTGCCCACGGGCGCCCAGGTAACAGGAAAACTGACTGTACAACGTTTCATGTCGAAGGAAGGCCGCGCCAACGGCAATATATACCGGTACATCAGCGCACCGGTAAAGGGTGCCGCAGTCAGCGATCTCCAGCAGGAAATCCCCGTTACGGGCTCATTCACCGGCAAGAGCAATTGCGGCGGTTGTGGTTCAAGCCAATCGATGTTTGCCTACAACGAATCGGTCATTACCGATACTGACCGAAATGCAGCGATCGATCTGAACGATGGATACATCGACTTCCCGGATCTTTCGAACACGGAGACTTTCATGCCGGGCAGAGGATACTCCCTGTTCGTCAGGGGTGCTCTACTAAGCACCGCCGCGTGGGATCTTCACGGTATCATCAACAGTGGAAACGTCGCGCCTGTTTCACTTCCGGTCTCTTATACTTCATCCGGTACAGCGGCAAATGACGGCTGGAATCTGGTCGGAAATCCCTTTCCATCTGCTATAGACTGGAATGCCAGCACAGGATGGACTAAAGCGAATCTTGAAAATATAATTTATGTTCCCGATAACGGATCTGCCAGTGCATTGCAATATGCGTCATGGAATGGTGTAACCGGGACGAACGGCGGCTCCCGCTATATCGCCACGGGGCAGGCATTCTGGGTAAAAGCAAATGGCGTGGGGACACCTTTACTTCAAGTTAACGAAAATGTTAAAGCACCCGGAGCGCAAGCAACGTTCTTCCGCGAAATGAAACTTGAAAACATTCTTCGCATAACGATGGCAAACGCCACCACGCGCGATGAAACCGTGATCCATTTCAGGGATGATGCCACGAACACCTTTGATGGTCATGCCGATGCCCGCAAAATGTATAACGGGACGTTCAACATTGCGACCATCCTACCCGACGGAGTCAACCTTGCAATAAACTCCATGTCTGGATTTAGTTGTGATGCCACCGTGCCGTTAAACATTTACTACGCAAGCAACGGCAGTTATCGCCTCGAATTTAGCGAATATGAGTCTTTCTCTGACCACGCTGTAATCACGCTATCCGATAAATTCACCGGTAACAAACATAATGTTCGAAACGGCGCGTATCCCTTTACTATCACTTCCGACGCGGCGAGTCACCGCGTGGGACGATTCTCTGTGACATTCTCGTCGCCTTTACCAGATTCGTCCTTTATTCCAAGCGCATCAGAAATATGCGCCGGACAAGATGCCATTATAAATATTGAGCATGCACAGCAAGACATGATCTATTCGGTATGGATGGACAGCGTATCGATACCGGCCATGGAGGCGGATGGAAAAACGACTATCCACGTGCCCTGGGAAAAAATTAATGCCGGTGAAAATAATTTTATCATCCGCTCTGCCTTTAAGTACTGTAACGCATTTGATGAGAAACTACTGACGCTCCATGCTGAGCCCCTGTTCAACGCAACAGGAAGGTCGACCAGTAATTGCGGTCCTGGCATTGTCACGCTGGAAGTGTCAGGCGCGCCGGCCGATAACGGCTATCATTGGTTTCAGAACGAAGCTGACGAAAATGCGATCCCCGACAATCACGGACGGACTTTCACCACACCGTTACTCACTGAATCGCGCACATACTATGTCGCGGCTGTTAACAGGCTCGGCTGTGAAGGGCCCCGCACCGCTGTTCAAGCCACGATTCTGAAATTCGAACCTGTCATGATCACGGCCGCCGGCGATTCATTAAAATCCAACTACTCGTCCGGTAACCAATGGTATTTTAACGGGAATGCAATAGCCGGTGCAACGCAAAGCTACCTGGTCGCTATCCAGCCTGGAACTTACCGAACAGAAGTACAAACGGGGGAATGTACAACGACGGCGGCCTACGTGCTCGAAAAGACAGCCGAGGCCGATGGGCCGTTCATCATTACAATATCGCCTAATCCCACAAAAGACGAAGTCCGTATCGAAGTGTTGCAGCATGCAGGCAAAATAGACCAGGTAAGTGTGATCAACGGAACTGGACAATCCATTGGCACACTGGAATTGCAGTACAACGGTAACAGCTTCACAGGCAGTTTAAAACTGGGCGCCTATCCCGCAGGCCTCTATATCGTTCAGTTCGTGACGCCGAAGGGTGTTCATTATCGAAAAGTGATCAAAGAATAATATAGGTTGGCTGTACTTCATCGCATCGGGAAACCGTTCCCGCGACGCATGACATCCGCCCACAAGAGCAGAGATTGCCTTGTCTCGGGGAATCTCCTTTAATTCCAGACAGGCAAAGGCGAACCGCACGAAAAAAGACTCCTCAACTTTCCTTGACACTCAAGCTAGCGATCCCTCGCGCATCGAACCGCAAAAGCCAGGGCCTTCTCGCCGTCATTTTGAAGATAAAGCGCTGGTCTGCCCTTGCCCAAATTGGCGAACCATGCTGTTGAATCGGTTGCTTCGGTGGATGTCCAGTAAAAACCGTGTGCATCAATCCGTTTGTAGCCGCCATTCAGGTCACTTCCGCCACTCAGTAGCGCGTTGAATTGTGACGAACCTTTATCAGTCAGCGCGATAAAAGCTGCCTTACCTTCGTCATTCGAATCTCCGTATATACCACCATAATGTTTCGCAAGCGCCTGCCATTCCGCCCTGGTCGGTAAACGCCATCCATCGCCCAACGCTCCGCATACAGTCTGGGCAATTTCCCAGGTGTACAACCTTCCATATCGGTCGCAGTTGGTTTTGAGGTCATCGTAACACAAAGAACCCGGCCGCTCCACATTCATACTCGCGGCTATCCAATCTTTACCATCGAGCATCTTTGTCACCGGATAAATATTA
>DASPJC010000422.1:0-4548 GCA_035628815.1 Ohtaekwangia sp.
CGTGCTCTGTTCTCACCGTGGCTGGGATCCAGGCGCGCTCGAAATGGCGACAATCCTTTCGCATGCGCTACGTGCACCGTTGTTTTCCTGCCCATCCAGCAGGCTGCTGATCGAAGCGAACCGATCCGTAGGACATGAACAGCTTTATTCGGAATACACCCGCGGGCTTTCAGCAACGGAGAAGGAAATCTTGATCAATCAATTTTACCGGCCTTACCGGCTGTCGGTCGAGCAAGCCGTATCTACACTTCCCAAGCCAGTCCTTCACCTGTCGGTTCATAGTTTTACGCCCATGTGGAATGATGTTCTCCGCGACGTGGACATCGGCTTGCTGTTTGATCCAGCTCGCGAACCTGAGCGACGGTTTTGTGCACAAGCCATGCAGGGTATATCCGGAGCGCTCGAAGGTAAATATGTTGTCAAATTCAACGAGCCTTACAAGGGTATCGACGATGGATTGACAACCTACCTCCGCACGGTCTTCGCCGAGGATGCTTACGCCGGTATTGAACTGGAAATAAATCAGAAATACGTGGGACTTCCTGCCTGGGAAGTAATATCCCACGCCCTGGCTGCTATTGTTAAGACGCTGGTGTAAATGGTTCGCGGAGATGCCAGTGCGCAGGATAGTTACACGGTTCTCTTCACATTGAAGCGCCCTTCTATCCTGACAGTACCCGTGTTCGAGGCGGGTAACGCGTTGTTAAGCCATGAAGCCCTGTCGATAGTAAAAGTACCCTTGACACGTCCGCCGACCACATCGAACGTTGTGACAACGATCGAGCCGGGACTGTCCTCCGCTTTTTTTTCGTTCACATAGAAACTGTGGTAGTCGAAGTTGCCATGGAGCTTCGATTGGAAAAGATTTCCGTCATCAGGCCCGGACGAGATAAAATTCCAGCGGTAGTATCCGGTCGGTTCAATGCCCCGCCAGGAAATAGCGATAAAAGAACTGTTGTCAGGCGAGATGGTGGAATGGATGGTGTATTGGTTTCTGGACAAGCGCTGCGCCGTGCCGGGTAAGCTGATCCAGTCACCGCCATTGATGCGGACCTGGATCCCTTCTTCCGCGACGGCAGGGTTTGAGTCTTCCGATCCGTCGGAACACCGGAAGCCGGAGACCGCGGTTAAAACTAGCAATAAGGTGATCAATCGTTTCATGAGAGGATGTCTTTTTCTCACTGAAACGGTGAAGGAAGGGGAAAGATCTACGATAAACGGAGTCTGTTATACGATAACAGGAAGGCGGATTACGCGAGGGCGGCTACTCGGACAGATCTTTCAGAACAAGCTTGAGTTTTTCGACGTGGTTACCATAAAGTTTTTTCAGGTACCAGTTCGTCAGCCAGGTGCTGAAAAAAAAGAATACAGTGGCGAAAAGCACAAGGAAGCCGATCGTTCTCGGGCGCATAATAACATCGAAAAACTCGGTGGCACCGCGTTCGAGGGCCGTAAAGATCAGTCCGAGGAAGAAATACAGCGGATACAGGATCGCGTAACTCCGCTTATAAAACCGCAGGTAGCTGGAGAATTTTTCCACGAGCTGTTCAAGGTTGGATCGCAGGTTTTCGTGCGCGGCATCGAAGCGGTTAAGGAGTACGAGCTTTTTGATGTAGTAGAATGAATATGCCACCAGCAGCACGAGAAGGGAAATAGAGATCCATTTTAATGCGCCCGCAGGCAGGGTGAGGGCATACACCAGAAGGCCTATCCCGGCGATCAGCGTAAAGATCAATTCAAACCATGCGCTGCGTTTGAGTTTGGAAATAATTGACTGGCTCGTCCCCTTCAGCATGGCCGCCAATGCGATATCATCTTTCGGCTGAAACTGTCCTGTGCTCTTCCAGATCGTTTTTAGGTCATCGAATTCCATGGTGCTACCCCATAAGTTTTCTTAATTTTTCACGGATACGATTCATTCGTACGCGAACATTGTTTTGTGTTATTCCGATAGTCTCCGCAATCTCATCGTAGGGTACTTCTTCCAGCGCCATCATGATCATGGCCCGTTCAACCTCGGTGAGCTGCCGGATCGCCGATTGAAGTTTGTTGATATCTTCTTCGCGATCGTCGCCGCAGTGATCGCGGATGTTAAAATGGACTTCCTGCAGATCTTCCGTCTGGACGTTGCGGGTCTTTTTTCGAAATCCGGAAATCGCCGTGTTCAGGGCGATGCGATACATCCATGTAGTGATTTTCGCCTCACCCCTGAAAGAAGGAAACGATCGCCAAAGCTGGAGTACGATCTCTTGAAAAAGGTCGTTGCGGGCCTCCGGATCGTTCGCATACATAATGCAAACCTTGTGGATCAGGCCCTGGTTTCCGTTGATCAGGTTAATGAATTTCTTTTCTTCCTCTATCGCCAAAAGGGAGAGTTTTTTAGATAGGTCGAAGATAAGGAAAGAAAATTACAGCATGGGCACTAACTAATACGAACCCGACATGCATCTTTTACCCGACACCTGCATTGCCTGCGATAAATTGCCAGCGTTTCGGGGAAAGCTCGCTTTTGGCAATGTTAACCAACGCCTGGAAGAGGTCTGGCGATGTGCGCTGCCGGGTGTCGGTCAGCCATTCGATCAATTCCCGATCATTCACTGACCGGATCATCCACTTTGCGTTGACCAGCAGCAGGTCCGCAGGCGTATTCCGGGTCATGGCCTGTTCAAACAACCGGATCTCGTCGTCGCGATAATGCTGCCACAGGATTTTATTCAGAAGCTTCTCCTCCTTGTTCATGTGAGAAAGGTTGAATGCCGTGAAATCGTTAAAAGCGTAAAAAATGTTGCGGGCGGCTGCTGAACGACGACCGTCGTCTCCGGCACGCTTCCACGCATCGATGCCCGTTCGCAGGATTTCAGCAAGACGGAGGTCGTGCTCATGCCCGGAACGGAAGTTGGACGCGATGTCAGTGTCGTGCTGAACAACAGCCGCCAGGAGAAACTTATCTTCATTCTCGGCGTGCTTTTCAAAAAGCAGCACCACAACCTCGATCTGCTGTATCGCTGCGGATCCTTCTTCTACCCGGCTGAGATCGCTCTGCTGTATCCGCATGGCGGTGTTATACAACAGGCCACGCAAGCCTTTATGAATCAGGGTGAATACATTGTAGCGGTATTCCCTCATAACGGTTCATGCGCTGCATTTTCTCCGGCACTTTTATTAAACAATGCAGCGGGGGTCTTTTAAAGTTGCTTGAGGTAGAGGTGAAGCGCTTTTAATTCAACGTCTGTAAATGCTTTTGTCATCGCCCAGGGCATTTCAGATTGCTTAAGCGTCTTTCCTTCCGGCGTAACACCTGTCCGTAATGTTGTGATGAACTGTTCGTCGGTCCATCGGCCCGGGTTTCCGGTCGACGATATGTCAGCCACAACGGGAAACCCGGGGGCTACCGGTTCTCCACCTTTCATGTTTTCGCGGTGACAACCCTGGCAGGCCGTAGAAAGGTATTTACCAAATTCAACCGTTACTTCCGGCTTCATTTCTTTTATCAGCACGCTGTTATGATCGATCATTTCCGCGGGGAACAGCGGGAGCTTGTCGAGGTCAGCGAGTATTTTGCCCAGGGGTCCGACAGATGATTCAGGCAGTTCCCGATCCACCTTGGGAAGTTGTTCGCAATACGCAATGATCGCACCCATGTCATGCTCACTCAGGTGGGCGTATTCGTGCGAGGGCATGAAAAGCAACGGCGTGCGTTGTGTGTTCAGCCCGTGCTTCAGCGCCAGTACCCAGTCATCGATGGTTCTGTCGGCAGGAAAGCCACCGCGACCTTTCGTCAGGTTGCGCGCAACAAGAAAGCCGAGCGCCGGATCATCAATAAAAACGCCACCCCCAAGATCACTGCCGTGACAATCGGTACAACCCTTCGCCTTGACAAGGCGACCACCCAGGGCGAGGGTAGCGGAATCTGAGCGAATAGCAACAGCCTGTGGCTTTACATCGTAAACCGTGTGAAGCCGCTTTTCAATACTGAAGTACACCTTTGCGTAGAATATTCCCGCGAGGAGAACTATACCGCCCAGAACAAAACCAATGATTTTTAAAATCTTTTTAAACATAGTTGTAGTACGAAGTGATGGTATTATTACGGGCATGGCTGCTGGAAAAGGCTACGCATGGTGGAGGAAAACCTTCGCAGGAAGGATTTTCAAACCCTGATGCGATGACTATTGGTGTGACATTATCCCTGCCGCTACATTGTTATGGGGTGTTACCGATTGCGTGACAAGTCAACTTTCGGCCTAACCCTCCGTATAACGGAACATTAATCCGACAAACGGAGCAAATGGATACGTACAGACCTCTCTTTTATAAGGACATTGCCGCGCAGGCAAGGCCCATTGTTACAGAAAGTGAAGAATTCACACATTATAAAAGCGAGCATGCCGAGTGGGGCTGCATGGAGGCCCGTCAGCTTAATGCGGATATCGGTGCCATTATCGAGTATAAGGCCGACCTGACGGGGGCGTTCCGCATCCGGTACGAGGAAGAACAAATGCTCCATGCCATCAACATCTGTTTTAACCTCCACGGCGGTATCGGGTT
>DASPJC010000423.1:0-3544 GCA_035628815.1 Ohtaekwangia sp.
TCTCGCTTTTGCCGCGGCTGCCGGAAGCAATACCATAGGCGTGACGTCAAACGTCAACTGGACGGTTAGCGACAACCAAACCTGGATCACGACCAGCCCTGGCAGCGGTTCAAACAACGGTACGGTTACCGTTTCGGTCGAGGCGAATACAGGCACGTCACAACGGACCGGTACGGTGACCATCAGCGGCGCCGGCATCACACGAAATGTCAGCATAACCCAGGGCGGAACAACGCCCCCTTCTGGCCAAGCTACGATTGGCACCAATTTCTGGCGCGTTGACTGGGGAAGCGGGTGGTCTGATTACTATACCGCTGGCGTAAATTGGTCGACCGTTACCAATCCATGGCGTAGTGATTTTATCAGTGACCTTGCGCCCTATTCAGTCCTGCGCTTCATGGACTGGGGGCCCACGAACGGATCGGAATTCATTAACTGGAGCAGCCGCATCCAGAAGACCGCCAACCATTACACGCTGACCGTCCCGCTGACAAACGGCGATGGATCCACCACAACGGGAAGGGGCGTTGCCTATGAATGGCAGATCGATCTTTGCAACCGCGCGACCACCGACATGTGGATTAATATACCGCATAAAGCAAGTGATGATTTCGTCCGCCAGCTGGCGCGATTGATTCGGGATAATCTGAACAGCGATCGGAAAGTATATGTGGAATACTCGAACGAGGTATGGAACTGGGGATTCATACAAACCCATTACGCCGATGCTGAGGGACTGTCGCGCGGTTTTGTAGGAAGTTATCCTTTCAAGGGAAGCACCGTTTACATCAATGCATGGTGGGGATTCTATGTGTACCGCTCGTGCCAGGTAGCCAGAATTTTCCAAGAGGAATTCGCAGGACAAACCCACCGGCTGGTTAAAGTACTCGCCGGGCAGCTTGGTTACGACAACTGGCCGGACCTCGTTGCGCAGTGGGGTGACATTCATCCGGTGGTGTTACAACATCTCGCCGCCCTGACGCAACCGTCGATCAACCCGAACAATGTAACCTTCGATGCGTATGCCATGGCGCCATACTGGAATGGCGACAACCTTACGACGATGCAGGCCAGCATCGACCACCTTATAGAAAAGCTGGACGAAACACAACGAACACTGACAAACCATGGTCCCGGTGGGATAAAACTAATCTGCTATGAAGGCGGCCAGGATGGCGCGAACCAGGTGGCGAATGCTCAAAATCCCGGCATTTATAATGTCTACACGGATGCACTGAACAGGATCAATGCAAAATTGCAGGGGCCGTTTGTTCACTACACCCATGTTGGCTGGGACGGCGGTCACGCATGGGGAGCGAAACAAAACACATCGTCCACCCTGAGCCAGTCACATAAGTACAGGGCCATTGTCGACTGGGTAAATGCGCACGGCGGATTTCCCGCAAGGATACGCACCACCGCACAGCAAACAGAAACTGAAATACCGCTGGATGACCGCGTCTCGGTATTCCCCAATCCGGTGCGTGAGAAAGTATTGACGGCCAATATTCATGCAGAAGAAAAGGTGGAAGCCACGATCAGCCTGATGTCTACCTCAGCCCAACCGTTGATAGCGGTGAGGCAGCAACTGGAAAAAGGCGACAACACAATTCAGTTACCGCTTAACCATGTAAAGAGCGGTGTCCATTTACTGATCATTCAAAAGGGTAGCGAACGGATCGTCAGAAAAGTCGTGATTGAATACTAGGATTTGATTGTACCCATGCGCTACAACACGATGCATGGGTACAATCCTTATCTCATATCCCCTGACGGATAGCCGTTATCGGCAGTAATTTCTCTCTCTGCGCGTCATTTCTTTCGGGCGAAGGCCTCTGGCGACGAGGCATTAGGAATCCGTGAACACATCGCTTTTTCGTCTCCGCGATCGCAAGGGAATCAACCGTTGTTTCCCGAGTTGCTCCTTCTGCTTGCCCTTTTCCTTATCAAGTTGGTATTCAAAATCGCCGAGGACATTCATGTAATTTATGAACGCCTCATAAGGCGACGCGTACGGGCTGAAATACTGGTGCACATTACCGTCGTCATTCTTCTTTGTCGACATGTAATAAAAGTGGTCGCTGGTCTGGAGATAGCGGAACACCCGAAAGAACCCGGTGTGATTTAACGCCTGCACCGCCGGCCAGAGTCTGTTTAATGAATCAAATGCGTCGCGCTGTATCTCGTTACCCAGCCATGCGGACAAATCGCGTTCACGGTCAGCCCACGAAATACAGCCTGGCACTTTGATCGTATCCGCCGGAATCAGTTGATCGATCGCTTCCGTAGGCGTTACCATGGTACAGGTTCGTCTGCGAACAATGGTCGTCAGCAATTGTTCGAGAAAAGTAAATATACCGGTCTCGGTCTTGTGATGTTCTCCGAATGTTTCATAATCCATGGCGAGGTTGATCAGGCTATTGTCCATGGGAATTTTCTCCAGCCACCGGTTAAATTTCCTGGCGGTAAGCGGCCAGTCTTTAGATTGACGGTTGGAGAACCGGAAGGCAATATCATCGCTCAAGCGGTAATGCCGCAGGAAAAGTTTCAGGCCATTCGCCTGGGGATGTTCAAATAAACGATGCGGTGTGCGTCCCAGCAGAATGCTGTCAATACCATCAGTGTACATCCCTTTGAACCCCATTTCAGAAGCGCAATGTCCGAGGTCATCAGAATAGATCAGTTCCGTGTTGCGGAGGACGGTCGGCTTTACACCCAGAAGCTCCTGCATTTTCTGCTGGTGTTTGCGAACCTGTCCTTCAAACTCGTTTTTGCTGGTGAGGAAGGCAAGCGAGTGGTAGTATGTCTCCGCCAAAAATTCCACGGCGCCGGTGCCCGCAAGCAGTTTAAAACTTGCCAGCGCTTCTGGCGCATAATGTTCGAGTTGTTCCAGCGCCAGGCCTGAAAGTGAAAACGTGACGCGGATGCCGGGATGTTTGCCGATCAGTTTCAACAACAACTGATTCGCCGGCAAATAACAACGCGATGCGATACCCCGCATGATTTCGGCGTTCAGGCCATCATCAAAATAGGACTTGCCTGTGCCGATGTCAAAGAAACGAAATTGCTGCAGGCGTCTCGGTTGATGAACCTGGAAATAAAGATTCAGGTAACGCCTGGTGTCAGTGCTGTGCGATGACTTCATGGTACAAAGTGTTTACTTGGGTTGCCGCCGCTTTCCAGGTGATCGATCGGATGGATTGACGGCTTTTCTTTTTCAGTTGATGCGACAGACTTCGATGGGCCAGCACATTGCATATGGCATCGGCCAGTGCATCCGTATCCCAGAAGTCCACTTTTATGGCATCGGCTACGACTTCTGCCGCACCGGACTGCTTCGATAAAATTACCGGGACACCGGAATGAATGGCTTCCAGGGCCGAGATGCCAAAAGGTTCGGAGACCGATGGCATCACATAAACGTTACTTACATTCCACAGGTGATCGACTTCGCCTGATTTTACAAAACCCGTAAAATGAAAACGCGATGACATCTTCAGGGACGCGGTGTACCGGATCATTTCCGGCAGGAGGTCGCCGGCGC
>DASPJC010000424.1:0-2864 GCA_035628815.1 Ohtaekwangia sp.
CGATACCATACTTTTAAGGTATGCGATTCTTAAGACTTTCACAAAATTCATGAAAATAACCTGGAGTTTGCCGTGGCAAAATAGCAATTATGAGGTGTTTATCTATCTGCCGTTGTCCTGTGAGGACAGACAGCCATAAATCCAGTTTGCTTTTGCATCCGGACTGCTGTTTGTGTATCTTAGTTCACGGCTCGTGCCCTGCTGTAGAGAATATCGTTTTGCTGCCATTGAAAATACCGCATTTATGAAAAACAAGATTACCGTTATTGATCTGAATAATTTCTCCTACTACCCTACGCTGGCCATCGGTTACCTCATTTCTTTTTTGCGGAAAGCTGCGTTTGACGTCACCCTGCTATCACCGCTCAACAAGGGAATCGCTGCACCCAAACGGGAGCGGATCGAAAATGTATCGCACTACTGGAAGGCGCTGGTGGTAAACTCCGACCGCGTTGTTATAAAAAAAATGATGATGCTGGCGCGGAAGTTGCCTTTCGTTTATAATTTTTTCCGCAGCAAGGATCAGATATTCGAAAGCCTGAAGAACGAGGTCCCGCCCGGCACCGATCTCGTGTTGATCTCCACGTACTTTGAAAATTACTACATCTGCAGGAAACTCTGCCGGTTCCTGAAGATGAAAGGTATTCCTGTTATCATCGGTGGCCCAGGATTCAATAACAAAACTGTGACGCGGGAATGGCTGGGCCTCGAAGGCGTCGATGCGATCGTAGGAAGCGAGGTGGATCATTATCTCGCTGATCTCGTCAGGGATTACCTCGACGGAAAAGAAATCACCCATTATCCAGGCGTATTCACAAAGCAGCAGCGGGATCCGGATACATCCTATATTTTCAAAGCACTGGACACTTTGCCCGTTCCCGATTTCACGGATTTTCCGTGGGACAAGTATCCGATGCGCATTGTACCATACATGACAGGGCGGGGCTGCGGCTGGGGAAAATGCAATTTCTGTACGGACGTTTTGTACGTGAACGGAAGAACTTTCAGAAGCATGGCTTCACAAAAGGTTTTAAGCGATTTGAAAGAACTCAGCCGGATCAACAAGACCAACCTGATTTACTTCTCTGACATCAAACTTAATTCCAATCTCGAAGTATGGAACAGCCTGATCAATCACCTGCCGGAATACGTCCAGGACCCGCGGTGGTTTGGAACGGTCCATGTTGATAACAAAGTAAACGGGTTGGACCGTGAATCGTTATTCAAAGCAAAAACCGCAGGGCTTATGCGTCTTTCGTTCGGCTTTGAGAGCGGCTCCCAGAAATTGCTGGATCACATGCGAAAGGGAACGCGTATCGAAAAGATCGAGCGCTTTCTGAATGACGTACACGATGCGGGCATCAGTCTTCGCGCAACCATGTTTGTCGGATACCCTTATGAAGATGAAGAAGACCTGCGGCTTACCTACGAGTTCCTGAAAAAAAATGCGCATTGTTTTGACCGGATCAGCTTGTCCAAATTCCAGTTATTTGAAATGGCGCCCTTGTATCCGCAGGTGATGCACGACTTCGGCAAGGTTGAGACCATTCATGCCAAATTCAATCACAATATCTTTACACTCAGCAAGCGGGGTAAAAAGTATTCATATTATAAGCACAAGGTCCTGCGCCAGGTGAATGCGATCAACAGCAAGCCGTTGCTCAAGGATGCCATACCCTACGACGGCATCATGTGACATGGTGCATCGTCAACGGGTATTGAAACATTGTCGTTCCGTCTTTTTTTTAAAAAAATTAGCCAGGCATAGCTAGGAAAGTTGTGTTTAGCGCGATGCACGATCACATTAATTCGTTGCAAGCCATCATTGGAAAACTGCGAATTACCGCTACATTTAATCCAATGAAAATTATAATTGCACTTCTGACGGTCTGTGTTTCCCTGCACGTGAATGGCCAGCAGAAGCATGCACGGCCCGTCATTGGTGTCGTACAGGATATGGAGCGCGACAGTGTGCTGCGGGAAGCCGGCTTCGGGTACCTCGTAGAATCTGTGGCGAAGCTGATTTCACCGCGAAACGTTTCGGAACAGCAGTTTCAAATCAATGTCCGGAAGATCAGGGCGCTTAAGATCCCGCTCGTCGCATGCAATATCTTTATTCCCGGCGAATTGAAGGTAGTAGGTCCTGCGGTAGACGAGGATTCCGTGTTGAACTATGTGCGCGTCGTCTTTCAACGCTGTCAGCGTGCCGGTATCGGGATGATCATCTGGGGAAGCGGGGGATCCCGACGGGTGCCGGACGGATTTGATCACGCCGTCGCCAAAAAGCAGTTCATTTCCATTGCACGAAAAATAGCGGTGCTGGCGGGTCAACATGACATCACGCTGGCACTGGAAAGTCTCAACAGTTCGGAAGCGAATTTTATTACAACGGTGGGCGAAGCTTTAGATGTCGTAAAAACGGTGGATCATCCCAACCTTCGTTTATGTGTTGACATTTATCATATGCTTAAAGAAGGAGAATCCCCGGATATCATTTCCCGGACAGGTCCTTATTTGCGTTATTGCGAGATCGCCGAACGCGAGAGACGAACGCCACCCGGGGTTGATGGTGATGATTTCAGGCCATATTTAGCGGCGCTGAAAAATCTAGGCTACGTTGGAAAATTAACCATTGAGTGCCGCTGGGATGATGTACCTGCGCAGGGAGCGATGGTCTACCGCGCGTTACAGGCGCAGGTGCAGGCGGTTTACGGGCCTGACTGATTACGTCAAAACACACATTGCGTGTTCTCATGCTGCCAGATGACAATCGGGGATTCAATTTCATCGCCGGCTCGCAGCTCAATCTCTTCGCCCTCGCAGTTAAAAATAACATTCCTTGTTCCGCAATGCGGGCAGCAATT
>DASPJC010000425.1:0-5402 GCA_035628815.1 Ohtaekwangia sp.
ATGCTCAAGCAGGGGAAGGCCAAACGCAGCGGTTTTACCGGTGCCGGTTTGTGCCAGACCAACAAAATCCTGGTTTCCTTCCAATAAAACAGGAATGGCTTTTTCCTGTATGGGTGTAGGTGTTTCAAAGCCGAGCAGCTGAACGGACTCTACCAATCCCCTGGACAGGCCCAGGGATTCAAAAGATTTCATGTGTTTTTTTATGTAAGCGGCAAAGGTACTGCTTATTACCGGATATAATATTACAAAGTGTCAATACGCATTGTCCCAGAGTTTTTATTTTTACAGCCAAACTTACTACGGTTATGGAGAAATACCCCCCAATTAAAACAGTATGGCTTGTCATTATACTGGCTATCAGTACGGCTACTGCCTATGGACAGGCGATAAAATGGTCGGCAGACGGCAACACCTACTACAGGATCGAGCAGAACGAGATCGTTCAATACACCCTTCCGTCAAATGATAAAAAAGTCTTTATCAGCAAACGACAACTAACACCCGCAGGGCAAAATACACCGCTGAAGGTAAGCCTGTTCGCATTCTCGGATGATTCCAGGAAGGTATTGATCTTCACCAATACCCAGCGCGTATGGCGCATCAACACACGGGGCGACTACTGGGTACTGAACCTGGCTGACAACAGTCTTAAAAAGCTCGGCAGTTCGCGGCCCGAAGCATCCCTGATGTTCGCCAAATTCTCTCCCGATGGAAACAAGGTGGCTTATGTGAGCGACTACAATGTGTATGTCGAAGACCTCGCCACGAATAATATAAAAGCCCTCACCACGGACGGCAACCGGAAATTCATCAACGGGACGTTTGACTGGGTATACGAGGAGGAGTTTGCCTGCCGCGACGGTATCCGTTGGAGCAACGACAGCAGGTCCATCGCGTACTGGCAGATCGACGCCCGTGATACACGCGATTACTACATGGTCAACTTCACGGATTCAGTTTATTCACAAGTCACCCCTGTGGAATATCCAAAGGTTGGCCAAAGCCCTTCCGGGTGCAGGATCGGCATTGCTGATATCGCCACGGCAAAGACAACCTGGATGAACATTCCCGGCGATCCGCGTCAACACTACATCATGCGGATGGAATATATCCCCGGAACAAACGATCTGCTGCTGCAGCAATTGAACCGCAAGCAAAATGAAAGCAAGCTCATCCGGTGTCAGCCCTCCGGGAACGCTACGATCATTTACCAGGAATCAGATCCGGCATGGATCGATGTCTATTCGCCGGCTGTGGCCGAAAATTCCTATGCCCTCGACTTCAGACATACTTTTGAATGGCTTGCCGGCGGAAAAGAATTTCTATGGTCCAGCGAAAAAGACGGATGGCGCCATCTTTACCGGGTCAGCAATGATGGCACGAAAGAGATGCTGGTTACGCCGGGTGATTTTGACGTGATCGGCTTGAAAGCCATCGACGAGAAAAGCGGCACGGTATATTTTCTTGCCTCTCCCGATAATGCGACGCAACGTTATCTCTATAGCATGAAACTGAATGGCAAAGGCAAGCCTGGGCGGGTAACGCCGGCCGGATTGAACGGCACGCACCATTACAACATCTCGCCAACCGCGAAGTATGCCCAGCACAACTTCTCGAACAGTTTTACAAAACCCGTCGGTGAACTGATTACGCTCCCCGGACATACGGCCGTAATCGAAAAAGAAAGCATTGCAGCGAAGTTGCCCAAGGTGCAGGCGGAAAATCATACCGAGTTCTTCAAAGTGAAGACCGCAAGCGGCATTGAGATGGACGGCTGGATGGTGAAGCCTGCGAATTTCGATGCATCAAAAAAATACCCGGTAGTCTTCTACGTTTACACCGAGCCCTGGGGCCAGGAGGTTACGGACCAATACGGTTCCTCCACCAACTTCCTGTATGCCGGGGATATGCGGGCCGACGGTTACATTTACATTGCCCTGGACAATCGCGGCACACCGGTTCCCAAAGGCGCCGCGTGGCGCAAATCCATCTACCGCAAGATCGGCATTGTGAATATCCAGGACCAGGCTGAAGCAGCGAAAGAGATTCTCAAGTGGCCCTTTGTTGACGCCGAAAGGATCGCCGTATGGGGATGGAGTGGCGGCGGATCAGCCACGTTGAATCTTATGTTTCAATACCCGGACATCTACAAGACAGGTATTGCCATCGCCGCAGTATCGAATCAACTGACCTACGATAACATTTACCAGGAACGCTACATGGGTTTACCGCAGGAGAACATGGACGATTTTATCAAAGGTTCTCCCCTCACCTATGCAAAAAACCTGAAAGGAAACTTGCTTTATATCCACGGTACCGGCGACGACAATGTGCATTATCAGAATGCGGAAATGCTGGTGAACGAGCTGATCAAACACAACAAACAGTTTCAGTTCATGCCTTATCCCAACAGGACCCACGGTATTTCCGAAGGCGAAGGCACGTTTGAGCATTTGTCCACCCTCTATACCGAGTACCTTAAAAAACACTGCCCTCCCGGCGCAAAATAGTATCATGCAACTAAAGCAAACCTGGCGATGGTTCGGACCCAATGATCCCGTTTCATTGCAAGACATCAAACAAACCGGCGCTGAAGGAATCGTCACCGCGCTGCATCATATTCCACACGGCGCCGTATGGCCTGTGGATGAGATTAAAAAACGACAGGCGGAGCTGAAGGTCTCCGGTTATCGTTGGGACGTTGTGGAAAGCGTCACCATTCACGAAGACATTAAAACGCGAAGTGGTGATTATCAAAAATACATTGACCAGTACAAGACTACCCTCCGGAATCTTGCGGCTTGTGGTATCGACATCGTCACATACAATTTTATGCCGGTCAACGACTGGACGAGGACGAACCTGGACTACGTGATGAGCGACGGCTCCCGCGCGTTGTACTTCAACTGGTTCGATCTTGCCGTCTTTGATATTCATATCCTGAAAAGAAAAAATGCGGATACCAGCTATACGCCGGAGATCCTGGCCGAAGCAGAAAAGCGTTACAAGGAATATTCAAAGCAGCAGCTGGAAGATCTTGCCGGCATCATCATGTTCGGTATCCCCGGTGAGAAGAAGACGACGGTTGCGGAAATGCGCGAACGGCTATCGCACTATGATGATATCGATCGTTCGGCGCTACGCGAAAATCTGAAATACTTTCTAGCAGAGATCGCACCTGTCGCTTCTGAAACCGGGATCAGGCTGGCGATACACCCGGATGATCCGCCTTTTGATATCCTGGGCCTTCCCCGGATCGTGTGTAACGAAACTGACCTCGATTACATTTTATCATCGGTGCCGGACGGAAGCAACGGTGTTTGTTTTTGTACAGGTTCGCTCGGTGCGAATCCGGCCAACGACCTGCCCGCGATGGCCCGGAAAGCCGGCAAGCGTATTCACTTTGTCCACCTGCGCAATACGAAGCGGGATGCCGTCGGGAATTTTTACGAAGCTGACCATCTCGGCGGAGACACCGATATGTACGATGTTATGAAGGAAATTCTGACCATTCAGCAAGGGGTTAAGGAACGGATCCCTTTCCGGCCGGATCATGGCCACCAGATGATGGATGATCTTGGCAAGGTTACCAATCCCGGATATTCCTGCATTGGTCGTATGCGCGGACTGGCCGAGCTGAGGGGACTTGAACTGGGCATCTGCAAAGCTAACGGGTGGGTCTAAATTCAACCGGCGCCATAAAAAAAGCTTCAGGTTTCGCTGAAGCTTTTTTTGTGGAGAATATCGGAGTCGAACCGATGACCTCTTCCATGCCATGGAAGCGCTCTAGCCAGCTGAGCTAATCCCCCGATCGTCAAACAGAGCGCAAATATAATTCAGTTCCGGTAATTATCAACCGCTAACCGGCCATACTCAATACGCGTTGTATTTCCTTATGACTCAATGGTTTCGATAAAAACACATCGGCACCATAACCGTAGGCTTTCTTAATGTTATCCTCAAAATTTTCCGCGGTCATCACGGCAATGATCGCTTTCGGCTGACAGGCCTTAATGGTCGGGATGAAATCAATACCAAAGCCGTCGGGCAGCTTATGATCGAGGAATATTACATCAAATTCGCTGGTTTCCAATTGTTTACGAGTCTCTTCAACCGAATAAGCGCTCTCAGTTGAAAAGCCATTATCGCGGATAAGCGCACTCAGGAGCAGGTTACTCACTAGATCGTCTTCCGTAATAAGCGCTTTTCTCATCATGATCAATACACATAAGAATCCAACCGCCGCCTGCCCAACAATCTGCTAATTTGGCAAACTTTTATTGAATCTGGTGCCTGTCGATGAAATCTTTAAACGCTTTGCGGTAAGAATCGCTGATGGGTATGAATGCGGCACCAATCTGGATCTCACCTTTGTGGATGACATCGATGGCTCCCAGCGCCACGATATAGGAATGATGAACACGAATGAACTGGTCGGGAGGCAATTGTTCTTCCATCGCTTTTAAACGCTGAAGGCTGACGATTTTTTGCTGCCGGGTATGAATCGTTACATAATCTTTCAATCCTTCGATGTACAGGATCTCGGACAAAAGAACCTTGACCAGCTTCGTTCCATCTTTTACAAACACGAAAGGCTGTGCGGCGTCGTCCGGCCTGGATGCAGGTAATTCCTGAATGGTCGATTTTCGTTCACGTGCTTTTTCAACCGCCTTCAGAAACCGTTCGAACGTAATCGGCTTGAGCAGGTAATCAACGACATCAAGGTCATACCCTTCGAGTGCATACTGCGAATAAGCAGTCGTCAGAATAACGAGGGGCTTTTTCGGCAAGGCCTTCAAAAGAGAGATCCCTGTGATTTCAGGCATCTGGATGTCAAGGAAAAGAAGGTCTACCGTATTGTTACGCAGGTATTCGAGCGCCTCCAGCGGATCGGAACAGGCTGCTTCCAGCAACAGGTAGGGCGTTTTTCTTACGTAGTCTTCCATCAGGCTGCGCGCCAGTGGTTCGTCTTCCACGATGAGGCAGGAAAGCTTCAAGACAATTCAAGATTTAATTCCACTGCGTAGCTATCTTCCGTTTCACTAACCTTCAGCTTGTAGCGATCGCGATAGCTTAAGGCTAATCTACGCTGAACATTCTGCAATCCAATGCCGGACTTTTGCGGCGACTCCGGTTTTACCGTCGGTTTACTGTTCTCCACCTGGAACAAACAATTCCTACCCGACACATTGATAAGGATGTTCACCCATCCCGCCTTCGATGAAACACCATGCTTGAAAGCGTTTTCCAGGAATGTATTCAGGATCATCGGCGCGATCAGTACATCGTCTGTCTTACCATGAACCTCAAAACGGATGGGGACCTTGTCATTGAGGCGAAGCCGCTCGAGGCTGATGTAGTTTTGCATGTACTCAATCTCCCGCGACAGGGGTACCATTTCG
>DASPJC010000426.1:0-4586 GCA_035628815.1 Ohtaekwangia sp.
ACCCCACCAACTCCTGGCGGCGGCCTGAATAGTGACGCAAGCGCCCGCATCGAGGCATTATTACGCGACGGTAAAAAAATCGAAGCCGTCAAGTACGTAAGGCAGCAATTTCGCCTGGGCTTAAGGGAGTCGTTGCAAAAGGTCGAAGCAATCCACCGTGAGATCGATCCTACCGCCGCAAGCGCCATTGGCTCAGGTTGCGCCGGGAAAACCTTGAGTGTCCTGGCCTTTATTTTTTCCATTGTCGCACTGATCTGCCTTGCCATCGCCGGCATTGAGTGCTATTTGAACGAATCGATCGTTCGCGACAGTGACCGGGTCATCGGTGTGGTTGTGGATATGCAACATATATCAACCGGGAGCGCGCCCGTCGTTGAACACGTTATTTCGGGCAAAGTTCTCCGGTATGAAAGCATCACCTTTTCGAAACCACTTGCTTACCGGTTGCAGGAGCAGGTACCGCTCTACGCCAGCCGAGAAAACCCCGAAGTGATAGTGATTGACACATTTACCGAGCGTTGGTTAGGCATCACGGTTTTTGGAAGTGTTGGCATTTTATTCACTTTTTTCAGAATAATCGCAGCAATTGCCAGCCGGAGATTTTGAGTTGTCATAAGTATTTAATTTCTTAGCGCCCGGTTTCAGAATGAACAAAGCAATCACGATAAGCGTACACCACCATCATCATGTACAACACACGATGCGTGGCACCGCCTTTCATTGATTTTAAATGAAAATATTCATGGGCTTGTCACGGTGTGGCAAGCCTTTTTTTTTGACCGCCGGTCCGTTCAGGCAAAAAAAACTATAAACAATGAGCACATTATTACGCATTGCAATACAAAAATCCGGAAGACTTCAGGAAGGTTCACTCGAACTGCTGAAAGAAAGCGGGCTGTCCTTCAGCAACGGAAAGGACCAGCTGAAAACCCAGGCCCGCAACTTCCCGGTGGAAGTACTGTTCCTTCGCGACGATGATATTCCGCAATACATTGAAGACAAAGTGGCCGACGTAGGCATTGTCGGCGAGAATATTTTCGCGGAAAAACAAAAGCGAAACGAGATTGTCAAGCGGCTTGACTTTTCAAAATGCCGGCTCTCCATCGCCGTGCCGCGTTCTGAAAATTACACAGGCGTGCAATGGCTGAGTGGCAAAAATATTGCGACCTCCTACCCGGCCATTGTTAACGGCTTCCTTAAAAAAAATAATATCAAAGCGGGTATCCATGAAATCAGCGGATCGGTCGAGATCGCACCGGGTATTGGCCTGGCCGATGCGATCTGCGATATTGTCAGCACCGGGAGTACCTTGCTGAGCAATGGTTTGAAGGAAGTTGAAGTTGTCATGCAATCAGAAGCCGTCATCATTGCCAATCCCGACCTCGATGCGGAAAAACAAAGCATCCTTGACAAATTGCTTTTTCGGATTGAAGCCGTGAAGAAAGCGAAGAACAGCAAATATATCTTGCTGAACTGTCCGAATACTTCCATCGAAAAAATAACGTCCATCATACCGGGGATGAAAAGTCCGACCATCATACCCTTGGCGCGTGAAGGATGGAGTTCCCTGCATTCTGTGGTTAATGAAAATGATTTCTGGGAAAAGATTGATCAGCTGCGCAGTCTCGGGGCTGAAGGCATTCTCGTAATCCCTATCGAAAAGATGATCGTTTAACAGCACGAATCTGAAGCCATGAAAATATTCAACAATCCTCCCCGATCCGACTGGAAAGAACTCACCCTTCGGCCACAGATCGCGCTTGAATTCCTGGAAAGTTCCGTGCGCAATGTTCTGAACCGTGTCAGAAAATCAGGCGATACCGCGTTGCGCGAACTTACCTTGCATTTCGACAAGGTTGCGGTGGACAAAATTCAGGTGACCTATGCTGAAATTGACGCAGCAGAAAAAATATTGCCGGAAGCGTTGAAGAACGCCATCCGCCAGGCTGCGATTAATATAGAAAAATTCCACGCGGCACAACGTCGGGATATACTGCGCATAGAAACCATGCCCGGCGTGAGCTGCTGGCGCAAGGGTGTTCCCATCAACAAGGTAGGTATTTACATTCCGGGCGGCTCTGCCCCGCTCTTCTCCACGGTACTCATGCTGGGCATTCCGGCAAAACTGGCCGGGTGCGGGGAGACGGTTTTGTGTACGCCGCCCGATAAAAGTGGAAATATAAATCCAGCCATCCTGTTTGCCGCCCAACTTGTCGGTGTTACGAAAATCTTTAAAGCCGGGGGTGCGCAGGCCATTGCCGCGATGGCTTTTGGAACGGAAACAATCCCGCAGGTGTATAAAATATTCGGTCCGGGGAATCAGTATGTAACAAAAGCCAAACAGCTTGTCACTGAAGAAGGGATCGCCATAGACATGCCGGCAGGACCTTCAGAAGTGCTTGTGATCGCGGACGCATCGGCCAGTCCCGCTTTCGTTGCGGCGGATCTGCTTTCGCAGGCAGAACATGGTGAAGACAGTCAGGTGATCCTGGTGCTGAACGACGACTCATTGGTGGCGCCCATACAACAGGAGATTGAAAAGCAGCTGGCCAATCTTCCGCGTAAAGCCATCGCCCAGCAGTCACTTGCGAATAGCCGCGTCGTTATTTTATCACAGTCATCAGATGCGACAGATTTCATTAACGAATACGCGCCGGAGCACCTTATCATCAACACGGCGGACGCCCTAAGGATTGCCGATACCATTACCAACGCAGGCTCCGTGTTCCTGGGGAACTATTCTCCTGAGTCCGTTGGGGACTATGCCTCCGGAACCAATCACACGCTCCCCACGAATGGATTTGCAAAAGCGTTTGCAGGCGTTTCATTGGAAAGCTTCATGAAGTTCATCACCTACCAGGAACTTTCAAAAGAAGGACTGCAGTCACTTGGACCGGTCGTCGAGCAGATGGCCGAGGCCGAGCAACTGCTCGGTCACAAGATGGCTGTCCGGGTCAGACTGGATGAAATCAACAAAGCGAAAAAATCATGAGACACATGTCTAAAACCAATTTCGATATTAGCACGCTGGTTCGGAAAAATGTTCTTCGCATGAAGCCTTATTCCTCGGCGCGCGGTGAATTCAAAGGCGAAGCAGAAGTGTTTCTGGATGCCAATGAAAATCCATACCCCTCGCCATTCAACCGGTATCCAGACCCCTTGCAATGGCCGCTGAAAGAAAAAATTGCCGGCATAAAAAACGTTCTGCCCGGGCAGATCTTCCTGGGAAACGGCAGCGATGAAGCCATTGATTTGCTGATCCGGGCTTTTTGTGAACCGCATCGCGATTCCATACTGATTGCCGAGCCAACGTATGGTATGTACGCTGTCTGTGCCGAAGTCAATGCGGTTAACATCCAGCGGATGCTGCTCACCACCGGGTTTGACATTGACATGAATGCCTACCATGCCGCGGTTGACGCAACCACCAAAATCATCTTCCTGTGCAGTCCGAACAATCCTACGGCCAACTTACTCGATACGAATAAGGTTGTCGAAATAATCTCGAGCTTTGAGGGACTTGTCGTCATTGATGAAGCCTATATCGATTTTGCGGCAAGCGACGGATTTGCGGGCACCCTGGAACAATATCCGAATTTGGTCATACTACAGACTTTTTCAAAAGCCTGGGGGCTTGCTGGGTTACGCCTGGGAATGTGCCTGGCCGGCGAAGATATTATTGGCATTCTGAACAAGATCAAATACCCTTATAATGTAAACATCAGAACGCAGGAGCTCGCACTGGAAGCCCTGTCTAACCATGCAGCAAAGGAAGCATGGGTGAATGAGATCCTGGGGGAAAGAGAAAAGCTGGCGGATGGTTTAAAAGGTCTGTCCATTGTCGAAGGTGTGTTTCCGTCGGATGCGAATTTCCTGCTGGTCCGTTTCCAGGACGCACCGGGTGTCTACAAAAAACTGATGGCACAAAATATCATTGTGCGGGACAGGTCGCGTGTTGCATTGTGTTTCAACTGCATCCGCATCACGATCGGCACACCGGAAGAAAACAAGAAGTTGATCAAAGCATTGAAAGAACTATGAAAAGAGCGCTCTTTATTGACCGTGATGGCACACTCATCCTGGAACCGCCGGATGAGCAGATCGACAGCCTGGAAAAGCTGGAGTTTTATCCCGGCGTGTTTACCTGGCTGGGGAAGATCGCGCGCGAAACAGATTTTGAACTGGTGATGGTTACCAACCAGGACGGACTGGGCACAGAACGTTTTCCTGAAAACACCTTCTGGCCGGCGCATGAAAAAATGATGAAGTCGCTGGAAAACGAGGGCATCCATTTCCAAAAGATCTTTATCGACCGCAGCTTTCCGTACGAAAACAAGCCTACCCGCAAGCCGGGTATCGGTATGTTGTCGGAATTCGTCAACGGATCTTACGATCTCAAAAACTCGTATGTCATCGGCGACCGGCTAACGGATATTGAACTGGCAAAAAATCTGGGCGCGCAAGGTATTCTCATCAACGATGGAAGTCTTGCGGAGAAAATCGCAGCCACCGGGCTTCAATCATTCTGCTGTCTCACTTCCACATTATGGTCGGACATTTACCAGCGACTGCTATCGCCCGCAAGA
>DASPJC010000427.1:0-4992 GCA_035628815.1 Ohtaekwangia sp.
CCCAGTCGGTCATGAATGTCGCATACTGACGGTAGATATTCGCATAATGTTCCGGCCGCATGTTGCCTCCGCATCCCCACGCTTCATTGCCAACGCCCCAGTAACTCACCCCCCAGGGCTTTTCCCGTCCATTTTTCTGCCGGAGATCTGACATCGGGCTCACGCCGTCGAAGTTCACGTACTGCACCCAGTCGGTAAGATCCTTTACCGTGCCACTGCCGACATTTGCCGCGAGGTACGGTTCAGCACCGATACGCTCACACATATTCAGGAAATCATGTGTTCCAAAGCTGTTATCTTCCGTAACGCCGCCCCACCAGACGTTCACCATTTTAGGGCGTTGATCTTTAGGGCCAATCCCATCTTTCCACTGATAGGTATCGGCGAAACATCCGCCCGGCCAACGGAGATTCGGCACTTTCAGTTTTTTCAGCGCTTCGATTACATCGTTTCTGACACCGTCGGTATTCGGAATTTTTGCGTTGTTTTCGCCGACATAGAAGCCGCCATAGATACACCGGCCAAGATGCTCGGCAAAGTGTCCGTAGATGTGTTTGTTGATGACGGGTTCTGCATCATTTGGATGAAGGTTGATAAGCGTTTTTCCCTGGCCGGACAGCAACGTGGCAACAGAAAGGAAAGCGATTGTGAGTAGAATTGATTTATGCATTGTTTGAGTCGTTTAGAAGGGGCAACTTAAAATTAAAGGATTACTACGTACCATGGTCTACACAAGGGCAGTCCTTATGTTCATTCATTATTCAGGCAGCTTGCGGAACACCAGATGGATTGTTGTCGTTGCATTTGACTTCGTCCACGGCGACGCATGTAGCACAGGGCAAAGAGTACCCTGCACGATTTTAACGATGTTGTAAAGGCGTGTTCCAGTGACACGGATAAGTGAACAGAAGTCCCTGGATACAGTCTGTGTCAAACAAAAAAACGGCATGGCCTCGCCCGAAAGCCAGAGGGTTTTCGAAGGGTGTGTTCCGTACATAATGCTGATTTTGAGTTTATCAATCGTTTGAATTAATAATGTCCAATTTACACTTATTTATATAAAATGTGACATTTACACTTATTTTTTACAGCGTGGTGCGTGGCCTGATTTGCAGGGCGCAAAGCCAATTTTAACGGTCGCTAAAAATAACAATACGGGAAGCTGTTCAGGATTGTTTATTGCCGGCACGACAGGCAGTGAAAAAACAGATGCATGCAGGAAAGGATTCAGATGAACTTCACCCCTTCCACGTGAAGCTTGTTGTATTTGGCGCTGTCGAACACATAGTAGAATGCACCTTTTCGTGAGGATTCTTTTTCTTTTTCGTCAAGCTTGTTGAGGATGCCCAGCGATAAAACCTTGCGGGTAAAATTTCTTTTGTCCAGCGGGCTTTCATAGATGGCTTCGTAGAGGTTCTGAAGTTGCGGCAGCGTGAACTTGTCGGGTAACAATTCAAAACCGATAGGATGGGTCGCAATTTTTTCCTGCAGGCGTAGTTTGGCTTTGGCTACCATTTCCTTGTGATCAAAAATCAGGTGCGGAATTTTGTTCAGTGGAAACCACCGCGCCTCATGCTCGGACTGAAGTTGCTCACTGTAATCTACGATATTGATCAATGCGAAGTATGCGATCGAAATAACCCGGCCCGCCGCATCGCGGTCGACGTCGCTGAAGCAGTACAGTTGTTCCATGTAGATATTATCCATACCGGTCAGCTGCCGCAATACGCGGATAGCTGCCTCGTCGGAACTCTCGTCCTTGTTAACGAAACCTCCCATCAGCGACCACTTTCCTTTTTCCGGTTCAAAACCACGCTTGATCAGCAGCGCCTTCAATTGTTGCCCATCGAAACCGAAAATGATGCAGTCAACCGCGACCAGGATGCGATCATGGCTTTTATACTTGTTGATGTCCATTATATAGCTGCGGTCCTTTACGGAAATATCTGAATTAATCACAATAAATGGGATAGGTTGTTCATAATTACCCTGTAAAACTAATCATCCGCAGCCAACAATCTCAATTGGGATGGTTTCCCCGCTTGTAACGGTTTCACGTCATCCTCCAGGCACGGCGCCCGCAAACCGATGTTTCCCAATGGATGCATCAACAGGCAGGTTTTAATTCGTACTACTTTATTCAAGCCAAAACGCCTTACCGGTAGGCAGACTCATTCCAGCGGAGCATGTTCTTAAAATGATAGAGGTCGGTATTTTTTCCAATGCGCACATACTCGATTCCCGCCATTTCTGCGAAGTCTTCAAGATGCTCGGCGGATAAATTCTGACTGTAACAGGTGTGATGGGCCCCGCCGGCATAGATCCATGCGGCGCAACCGGTATGCATATCCGGGTAAGGCTTCCACAACACGCGGGCTACGGGAAGTTTTGGTAGCGCCTGCCGCGGCTCAACAGCCTCCACCTCATTCACCAGCAGCCTGAAGCGATTGCCGAGGTCGATGACGGAAGCATTCAGCGCCTGACCTGGACCGCTGTTAAACACCAGTCTGACCGGGTCTGATTTACCACCAATGCCCAGGGGATGAATTTCGCAGGAAGGTTTTCCATCCGCAATACTTTCACAGATCTCCAGCATATGGGCGCCGAGTACCAGCGGATCGGAAGGATCAAAGTGATAGGTATAGTCTTCCATAAACGAGTTACCACCTTTCAGTCCGCTGCCCATCACTTTCATGGCGCGTACCAAAGCGGCGGTCTTCCAGTCGCCTTCGGCACCGAAACCATATCCTTCAGCCATCAATCGCTGCACGGCGATGCCGGGAAGCTGTACGAGCCCGTGAAGATCTTCAAACGTGTCTGTGAATCCTTTGAAATTTCCCTGCTGCAGGAATGACCGCAGGCCGATCTCTATCCGTGCTGCTTCTTTCAACGCACCATGCTGCGCACCACCGTTTCGCAAGGCAGCCACGACGCTGTAGCGCTCCTCGTACTCCTTCACCAGGGCCGTGATCGCGGCGTCGCTTACTTCCTGAACCGACTTTACCAGTTCCGCAGTACCGTACCCGTTGACAGCGTATCCGAATTTGATCTCCGCCTCCACCTTATCACCTTCCGTTACGGCAACCTGTCGCATGTTGTCGCCGAACCGGCAGAACCTGGCGCCTTGCATGTCGTGCCATCCACAGGCCGCACGTATCCATGCATCCAGGCCGTCAAGTACTTTTGTATCCTGCCAGTGACCGACTACGACCTTGCGGTTCAGGCGCATGCGCGACATGATGAAGCCGAACTCACGGTCGCCATGGGCACTCTGGTTCAGGTTCATGAAATCCATGTCGATATCCTTCCAGGGGATGTCACGGTTGAATTGCGTATGCAGGTGCAGCAAGGGCTTGTGCAGGACTTTCAAACCGCCAATCCACATCTTGGCCGGCGAGAAGGTATGCATCCATGCGATGATGCCAATGCAACTGGCCGCAGTATTGGCTTCCTGGCAAAGCTGATATATTTCTTCGGGCGTTTTCAATACCGGCTTGAACACAACGGTAGCAGCAATCTTTGCCGACGCGTTTAGTTCACGGGCGATCTGCTGCGAATGTGCCGCCACCTGGCGAAGGGTTTCCTCGCCGTATAAAAACTGGCTTCCCGTTACAAACCAAACTTCGAATTTTTTCAGGTTGATCATTTATCTTTTTTTGAATTGATGAAAAACTACAAGGGCTACTTCGCAATAATGTCGACGTCGGTAATGCGCGTCGGGAACCAGACGACCATCTCTCCTTTGCCACGGTGTGCCCAGGCATAATAAGGAATTGCCACGAAAGGCTGTTTCACCGTGGAGACAGCGCTTCCGTCCTTTGCGACGGCCACCGCGCTAGCGTCGCCCCGGATAATGGTCACACCTTGTAGCAAGTCCGGCCTGTGCGCTGATGTCAGCGGCGTTTGAACGGGAATGAAGATGTTGCCAGCCTTTCCTCCGTTGTCGGGCCACTCCGCGCAGTACACCAGTGGCCCCCGCTGCAGCGCAACTTTTCCAAGATTGTCCTTTATATCTTCATGCGCTTCAATCTTCTGCACTTCCATGGGTAAAATCATTTCAAAGACGTCTCCCTTTTTCCATGTTCTTTTCAATATCGCGTATCCGTTCTCAACGGGATAGCTTGTCACTTTGCCATTGATCAGCACGACGACCTTTTTTCCGGTCACATCGGTAAAGCGGTAGAGGTCCGACGGCACCACCTCATTCCTCGCCCATCCGGGAATGCGTATGCGTACGTTAAACGCAGCCGGTTTTTCGGGTGTGATGATGAACTTCAGGTTGCCTTCCCAGGGATAATTATTGCGTTGCTCGATCCCTATTCTTTTTTTATCGATGACCACGGTACCATTACTGTTCGCAAAAAGATTGACGAAGATATCGTTGTCTTTCAGGGCGTATATGTAACCGGGAATGGAGGGGATCAGCCGTGTGACATTGGTTGGACAACATGAGCAGGTAAACCATCCGGAACGGCTTGCTTCCATGTCCTTATGCTGATAAAAATTTTTGATCTCCATGGCATTGGTATAGAAAAACGATTTTCCATCCATTCCCACGCCTGACAGGAGCCCATTATACAGTGACCTTTCCAGTACGTCAATGTATTTCGCGTCACCATGCAGGAGGAACATGCGGTGATTCCAATACACATTGGCTATGGCGGCGCAGGTTTCGTTATATGCCGTCGCATTGGGTAACTGATAATTGTCACCGAACCGTTCGCCATCGCCCACCGCGCCGATACCACCCTGTACGTACATTTTCCGGCCGATAACATTATTCCAGATCGCGTCAGTCGCGCGGAGCAACGCGGTATCGCCGGTCAGGGCAGCAACATCGGCCATGGCGGCATAGAGATAGCCGGCACGTACAGCATGTCCCACGGCCTCATCCTGCTGAACAACGGGTTTATGATCCTGCCAATAGGCACCACTTTTCCATGGGTCTTTACTTGTGGAATCGTATCCTTCAAAATGTCCCCGCTCCGCGAT
>DASPJC010000428.1:0-2778 GCA_035628815.1 Ohtaekwangia sp.
GGAAGCGAGTCCATTTCGAGACGCAGTTTTGCCGCGGCTTCGTCCATAAGGTCAATAGCCTTGTCCGGCAAAAAACGATCACTGATATAGCGGCTCGACAATTCCACGGCTGCAATCACAGCATCGTCTTTAATGCGAACGCCATGGTGCAGTTCGTATTTATCTTTTATACCGCGGAGGATGGAGATTGAATCTTCAACGGAAGGTTCCTCTACCATCACGGCCTGGAAGCGGCGTTCCAGTGCTTTGTCCTTTTCAATATACTTTTGATATTCTTTTAATGTCGTGGCGCCGATAGCATGGAGTTCCCCCCGCGCCAAAGCAGGCTTCAAAAGGTTGGCGGCATCCATCGCACCTTCTCCGCCACCGGCGCCGATCAAGGTATGGATCTCGTCAATGAATAATATGATCTGTCCGTTCGAATCTGTTACTTCCTTGATCACCGCTTTAAGACGTTCTTCAAATTCGCCTTTATATTTGGCACCGGCCACCAGCAAGCCCATATCGAGGGATACAAGAAGTTTATCCTTGAGATTTTCCGGAACATCACCATTCACGATGCGCTGCGCCATGCCCTCAACGATGGCAGTCTTTCCAACACCAGGTTCGCCCAGGAGAATAGGATTATTTTTAGTCCTGCGCGAAAGTATCTGAAGCACGCGCCGGATCTCCTCATCCCGGCCGATAACGGGGTCAATCTTACCCTTTTTTGCAAGGTCGTTGAGGTTTTTGGAGTAACGTTCGAGCGATTTGTACTTCGCCTCGGCATTCTGATCCGTGACCGACGATCCGCCGCGAAGTTCTTTAATCGCTTTGATAAGACCGGCCCTTTCAAATCCTGCGTCTTTCAGGAGTTGTGAAACCCTGTCTTTGCTGGCAAGCAGTGCCAGCAGCAGATGCTCCACCGCGACAAATTCATCCTTGAATTCGCGCAATTCCTTGTCGGCCTGCTGCAGTAATGTATTGGTAGCACTGGAAAGATAAGGTTGCTGTCCCGAAACCCGTGGATAGGAATTCAGCAGTTCTTCCACCTTGCTTTCCAGTATGCGGTTATTGATGTTCAGTTTTTTGAAGATGTAGTTCGAAACATTTTCATCTGTTTCAAGGATGGCTTTCAGCAAGTGACCCGGTTCGATGGCCTGCTGCTGACGGCTCATGGCAATCTCCGCGGATTTCTGGAGTGCCTCCTGAGATTTTATGGTAAATTTTTCGAAGTTCATGTTGCCGGTTTTTGTGGTTGCATTATCAAATGTTAATCCATCGGGGGAGGATACACGTTTAGGAACTTTTTGGCATTAAATTGATAGCTTTATTAAAGGTATTCGGCCATTCTGACTTAATCAATGTCAAAAAGAGTTCAAAAACAGATCAGCGATTTTCCAGCCGCCTGCATTGTCGAGGTAGCGTGGGAGGTATGCAACCAGGTAGGGGGTATTTACACCGTGATACGGTCAAAGGCTCCGGCAATGGCGGAACACGCGACCGTTCCATATTGTATGGTCGGTCCTTATGTGAACCGCCTTATCCAGGCTGAACTGGAACCGCTGGACGACTCGCAGGATATCTTCGGACTTAGCGCGGCGGCCCTTCGTAAGCGCGGGTATGATGTTCATTACGCGGAGTGGCTGATCACAGGAAAACCACGTGTCATTCTTTTAAACCCGAATGCTGTCGAAGACCAGGTACTGAACGTTGTAAAATATCTGCTGTGGAAAAATCACGGCATCAGTATACCGGGAAAGGATCCGCTGATTGATCAGGTGATCGCATTCGCGTACCTCACCAAACTGCTGTTCGATGAACTGGTACAGTACACCGGCACCGACAAGCCGATACTTGGTCACTTTCACGAGTGGATGGCAGGGTTGCCGATCCTGGACATCAAACGGGACGCCATGCCTGTGAAAACCGTGTTTACAACGCATGCGACACAGCTCGGCAGGCATCTTGCCATTAATTCACCGATGTTTTACGCCCATCTTCCTTTTTTCAAGTGGGAAGACGAAGCCAAAAAATTCGGGATTGAAACAGAGGCGCGAATCGAGTTTGCGTGCGCCAACAAAGCCGATGTGCTTACCACGGTAAGCGAAGTGACGGCGCGTGAATGCCGGCACCTGCTGAAGCGAAAGCCGGAAGTGGTATTGCCGAACGGATTGAATATTGAACGCTTTGAGGCCCTCCACGAATTCCAGAACCTGCATGTTCAGTACAAGGAACTGATCCACCGTTTTGTCATCGGTCATTTTTTTCAGTCATACTCGTTTGACCTTGATAAGACGCTTTATTTTTTCACATCGGGCAGATACGAATACAAGAACAAGGGATTCGATCTTACCCTGGAGGCACTTTGCCGGTTGAACCAGAAACTGAAAAAGGAAAAATCCGACATCACCATCGTGATGTTCTTCGTGACGAAGCGCGACTTTCAAAACATACGGCCGGAGATCCTGCAGTCCAAGGCCATGATGCAGGAAATCCTCGAAACCTGCAGCGCCATCCAGCAACAGGTAGGCCGGCGGTTATTTTTTGAAAGCACGCGAAGGGAAGAAACACAGCTGCCTGATCTGAACGGTTTTATAGATGAGTACTGGAAACTGCGTTATCGCCGCACCATCCAGGCGTGGAAGACCAGCAAGAACCCGCATGTTGTTACCCACAAACTTGCCGCAGAGGAATCGGACGAGATACTGAATTTCCTCACCGCGCAAAATATGATGAACCATCGGAACGATCCGGTCAAGATTGTCTATCACCCCGACTTCATTAATGTCAGCAATC
>DASPJC010000429.1:0-13562 GCA_035628815.1 Ohtaekwangia sp.
TCTTGCGGCTGGGACGTCTACCGGTGGTATGACGAACAAAAAATACGGTCGCGTTGGTGATGCTCCTGTTATCGGCGCGGGCACCTACGCCGATAACGTCTCATGCGCCGTGTCCGCCACCGGCTGGGGTGAGTATTTTATCCGGCTCAGCGTCGCCCACGACATATCATCCATGATGGTTTATGGAAAGCTGACGCTTGAGCAGGCGACAGATAGCGTCATAATGAAAAAAGTGCCCGCGCTGGGAGGCGATGGTGGCGTAATTGCCCTGGATCGCCGTGGCAATTTTACCATGACGTTCAATACCGCAGGGATGTTCCGCGGATACATTCAGCAGGAAGGGCAGGGAAAAACATTGATGTACAGAGACTAAATAGCTGCCTGTCCGTATTTGAATATTTCACCCCAAAAAGTTGTTCGGTTTGTTAGACGATGATGTTCTGACTATCCAAACAACTCCTGAAACACTTCCGCCAGTTTTCCAAAGGGGCGCACTTTGATCTTTACTTTCTTGAGGTCGATCGCTTTCTGACTGAACCTTGAAATAAAGATCTCCTCAAATCCGAGCTTCTCAGCTTCCGAAATGCGCTGCTCGATCCGGTTAACAGCACGAAGCTCTCCGCTCAGGCCGATCTCCGCCGCAAAGCATACCTTGTCCGACACCGGGATTTCCTGCATAGAAGAAATGATGGAGATGCACACCGCAAGATCAATCGCAGGGTCCTCCACCCGGATACCACCCGCCATGTTCACAAACACATCTTGCGTACCCATCCGGAAACCGCAGCGTTTCTCCAGCACGGCCAGCAGCATGTTTAAGCGCTTCTGATCAAAACCGGTAGGGGTGCGTTGCGGCGTTCCGTACGATGCCGGTGTTACCAGTGATTGTATTTCAATCAACAACGGCCTGTTGCCCTCGAGCGTGGCACCGATCGTTGCGCCGCTCACCAAACCATCTTTTTGCGTGATGAGTATTTCAGACGGATTGGAGACCTGCCGGAGACCGTTGCCCAGCATTTCATAGATGCCGATCTCAGAGGTCGAGCCAAAACGGTTTTTTACTGTCCGCAAAATACGGTAAGCCAGGTGCCTGTCGCCCTCGAACTGCAACACGGTGTCCACCATGTGTTCCAATACTTTTGGTCCGGCCAGTAATCCGTCCTTCGTAATGTGGCCGATGAGAAATACCGGCGTGTCGGTCTCTTTGGCAAATTTCATCAGTTCGGCGGCACATTGCCGTACCTGGCCTACGCTTCCCGCGGTAGAATCCAGGAGTGGCGAATATAAAGTCTGGATAGAGTCGATGACGACAAGTTCCGGCTGAACGGATTCAATGGCCAGGAATATGCTTTTTGTGTTGGTCTCTGTAAGAATGTAAAAGTTCGCGGATGTGGCCGACAGGCGTTCTGCCCGCATCTTTATTTGTTGCTCACTCTCTTCGCCTGACACATACAGGATCTTCTGCTTCTTCACTTCGAGGCCGACCTGTAGCATGAGGGTTGATTTCCCGATTCCCGGTTCGCCTCCAATGAGTACCAACGAACCCGGCACGATGCCACCACCAAGCACGCGGTTTAATTCTTCATCGCCTGTGCTTACCCTGAACTCAGGTACCGATTCGATTTCCGCGAGGGTTTTGGGGCGCGTCGATTTGCTCCGCGTTGACGCCTGACGCCATTCATTTTTACTGCCTTCTTCTTTTGAAACGACCTCCTCGGCGAATGTATTCCAGGCATTGCACGAGGGACACTTGCCCAGCCACTTTGCTGACTCGTAGCCGCAGCTCTGACAATAAAAAATAGTTTTCGCTTTAGCCAATGCTTTGATTTTGAGGTAAACTGCTAAAAAGATTGATATGGATGGGTTACTAAAGTGCGTTTTTTTTTATCTTACCTATCTATAACCGAACCCAGTTTTATGAAAGCTTTAATCCCAGGGCTCTTCATGGCCCTTGTTGTGCACTTTTCCGTCGCGCAAAAATCCCCCGTCAAATTTGGAGAAATCCCCATGGAGGACATGAAAATGACCGTCTATGACAAGGATTCGTCTGCAGCAGCGGTCATTCTCGTAGATTATGGAGAAGCGTATATCGCACTCACCAGCATTAACGTCTCCCTCAACTTCGAACGGCATGTTCGTATCAAGATCCTGAAAAAAGAAGGTTTGCGCTGGGCCGACGCGGAAATCCCCTTATGGAAGCAAGGTTCCACGGAAGAATCTGCCACGAATCTCAAAGCTGTTACCTACAATTTGGAGAACGGGAAGATCGTCGAGACCAAGATGTCGAAGGATGGTATCTTCAAAGAAAAATTTAACAAGAATGTTGTGTTGCAGAAATTCACCCTGCCAAACGTGAAGGAAGGCAGTGTCCTCGAATATAGCTATACGTTGCGTTCGGACTTTCTCACCAGTTTCCCCAACTGGCAGTTTCAATATAAGATCCCGGTTCGATGGAGTGAATACTGGGCCATGTTCCCCGAATTCTTCTTCTTCGAAAAATATATGCAGGGCTATGTGCCCGTTACCTCTTATGAGATAAAAAACAAAAATCAAGGTGATTTTCAAGCACAGGCTCACCACTGGGTCTGCAAGAACGTTCCTGCCTTTAAGGAAGAGCCGTTCATGACCAGTGAAAATGACTATGTGTCAAAAATAAATTTTGCGTTATCCCACATCAACTTTCCCGGCCAGCCGGTCAGGGAGGTGATGGGATCCTGGAAAAAACTGAACGACGAGCTTGTTGATGCCGAAGGCTTTGGCAAAGTAATTTCCGGCTCTGGATTCCTGAAGAAAAAGGCAGAAGAACTGGTGGTCGGCGTAACGGATCCGCAGGAAAAACTCACCCGCATTTATGACTACGTAAAAAGCACCCTCGAGTGGAACGGAACCAGTGATAAATATCCTGAGAGTCTGAAGAACGTCCTCGACGAAAAGAAGGGAACTGCGGCGGATATAAATTTTATGCTGGCCTCCATGCTTGAGAAAGTTGACATACCGGTTGATATGGTGCTGCTCAGCACGCGTGACCATGGCTTTATCCGTGAGCAATATCCTATGGAAAAGCAACTCAACTACGTTATCTGTGCGGCGCAGATCAACGGCAAAATGATGCTACTCGATGCAACCGATAAATACCTTCCCATGCATGTACTGCCTGAGCGGTGCCTGAATGGTCGCGGATTGGTCGTATCAAAAACCAGGCACGGCTGGATCGCCATTGAAAATAAAACCAAGGCAAAGACCACCATCAACGCGGATTTCGTGTTAAGCAGTGATGGCGAATTAAAAGGGAAATTAAGCTATGCCTTTGACGGCTACGACGCACATAAACTAAGAAAGAGTTACAATGCGAAAGGAGAAGCCGACTATCTTAAAGATTTCACGTCGGAGCACCACTGGAATATTGAAAAATCGACATTCGAAAACATTAAAGAGATTGGTGAAATTCCGAAGCAGGTTTGTGATGTGACGATCGCGGAACATACAACCGTTGCAGGCGATCTCATTTACATCAATCCCTTTGTCACCGACCAGATCAAAGAAAATGAGTTCAAGCTTGAAAAGCGCGAATACCCGGTGGATTTCGGTAAGCCGCAGGAAAAAATCTACCTGGCGAAAATCGTCGTTCCCGAAGGCTTCAGCGTAGATGAGCTTCCGAAGCCCAGGGTGATGGTTCTCCCGGGCAACGCTGCAAAATATACGTACAACATCACCGCTAACGGCAACACATTGTCCGCCGTAAGTATCCTCGTGATCAATAAAAGCATGTTCGTACAGGAAGAATATCGGGACCTGCGGGAATTTTATAACCAGATGGTTGCCAAACAAGCAGAACAGATCGTGCTGAAGAAAAATTAGAAAAAATGAAATTAGTGTTCACCCTGTTTTTCCTGATGGCCGGAATTGCGGCATGGTCAGGCGAAGATCCCAAATACCCCGTGCGTGCGATACCGGTCGAACTGAAAACCGATGTCAACGTTGTGTTCCGCGAGGATTTTATGACCTTCGAGATACATGCCCAGAACCGTGCGACGTATCGCGTCCACCAGGCGATAACCATCCTGAATGCAAATGGCAAGAAATACGCCCGCGAAGTATTAGGATATGACAAACTAAGCAAGATCACATCGTTCAAGGGCAGTGTATACGACGCCGATGGCAAGCTGGTCAACAGGTTAAAAGCGAGCGAAATATATGATCAAAGTGCCTATGACGGTTTCAGCCTGTACAGTGACAACCGCATCAAGGTGGCGGATCTTTCGCAGGGCAGTTACCCGTACACGGTTGAGTATGATTATGAGATAGATTTTAAATTTCTTTTTTATATCCCGGGTTTCGCTGTTGTCTCCGAAGAGAAAGTCTCTGTCGAGAAATCAAGCTACACGTTGATCTTTCCGCCATCGCTGAAACCGCGATACCGCACTGTCAATGTCGATGTAAAGCCATTGGAAGGCACAACAAAGGGTGGGTCACAGTCGCTGATCTGGAATTTCGAAAATGTCAAGCCGATCAAGTTTGAGATGCTGGGACCGTCCCGCCAGGAGATCGTGCCTCAGATCATTGCTGCGCCTTCGCGATTCGAGTACGACAACTATGTGGGTTCAATGGACTCCTGGGTAGATTTCGGACGCTGGATTCACACCCTGAACAAAGGAAGAGATGTATTGCCGGAGGCGACCAAGCAAAAGGTAAGGGGGTTAACAGCGGGGCTCCATACAGACGAAGAGAAAGTGAAAGCGCTGTACGAATATCTGCAGAATAAAACGCGCTATGTCAGCATCCAGCTGGGCATTGGAGGATACCAGCCTTTTGAAGCTTCCGTCGTGGACCAGACCGGGTATGGAGACTGTAAGGCGCTTTCGAATTACATGGTTGCCATGTTGGGCGAAGTCGGCATCAAGGCGCATTACGCCCTGATCCGTGCAGGAGAAAATGCCGCACAAATGAACGTCAATTTTCCGAGCTCGCAGTTTAACCACGCGATCGTCGCGGTGCCCAACAAGAAAGACACGCTTTGGCTGGAATGCACAAGTCAGACGAATCCTTTCGGCTACATGGGTACTTTCACCGGCGATCGTCGCGCCCTGATCATCACAGACAATGGCGCGGAGGTCGTCAATACCATCCGATACCCCGTCGAAAAGAATGTTCAGTCGCGGACAGCCAACGTGTTCCTGAATATTACGGGCGATGCTAAAGCCGAGATCGTGACGATGTATTCCGGGCTCGAATACGAAAATGATAACCTGAACTTCATACTGAACGATCAGTTCGACAAGCAAAGAGAATGGATCGAGGAGAACACGTCAATTCCCAGCTTTGACATCAATACTTTTTCAATGACACAGCGGAAAGAGAAAGTACCGGAAGCGCGGGTAAACGTTGAACTGTCATTAAAACGCCTTGCGTCTGTCAGCGGGAAACGGCTGTTCCTCACACCCAATCTAATGAATCGCTCGACCTTTATCCCGGAAAAAAACGATTTGCGAAAGGAAAATGTCGTGTTGCGGTCAACCTATACACACCTCGACACTATTCGGTATCATCTGCCGGAAGGGATCTATCCGGAATTCCTTCCGGAAGCTGTCCATATCAAATCGCGGTTTGGTGAGTATGAGTCGCAATTTGTGATGGATCAGAATACCCTGGTTTACATCCGGAAGCTGAAAAGACTTAAAGGCGAATTCCCACCTGAATCGTACCAGGAGCTAAGCGATTTTTACCGTGGCATTAACAAGGCGGATAACACCAAAATGGTGTTCCTGAGCAAGACGTAAAGCCTAATGTACGGGCGCTTGACTTTCCTTCGCCATGACGTTGTAAACCATTTTGTCCGCCAGTGCGGGAAACCACTTATTGATCAGTACGGCAAGCTTTCCCTGTGTGGTTAGCACCAGCGTGCGTTTGCGTTTCACCACGGCATTGTAAATGTGCGCCGCGCATTCGTCCGCGCTCATCATCTTTTCTTCCTCGCGTGGCGACTGACCTTGCTGACTGCCATCTCCGGTCAGGGAACGCTTCCGGATGTTGGAAGCTGTAAACCCCGGGCAGGCCGTCAGGACGTGAACGCCAGTCTTAAGGTGCTCCGTTCGAAGCGCTTCGAGAAACCCGTTCAACGCGAACTTGGAAGCCGAGTATCCCGTACGTCCTGGCAGTCCCCGAAATCCGGCAATGGAAGAAATGCCGACAATGGAACCTTTGTTCCGGATAATTTCTGGGAGGCAATACTTTGTCGCGTAAACGGCGCCATAAAAATTGATGTCCATTACCTGCCTGATAACGTTCAGGTCAACCTCCGAAAACAAAGCACGCATGGAGATCCCCGCATTGTTGATCAGGATGTCGATGCTGCCGTAAAGAAGCGTCGCTTCCTCCGCCATCCGGCGGTTGTCTTCCTCAACTGTAACGTCTGCCTGAAGGCCGGAAACAACGGCACCGAGTGCGCGCAATTCCGCAATGGTCTTGTCCAGTTCACCTTTGTTCCGACCGGTGATCAAAACTTTTGAACCGGCTTTTCCGAAAATCTCAGCCAAGGCCTTTCCAATACCCGATGATCCGCCGGTGATGACGACAACTTTATTTTTCATCTTCCTGTGGCAACCGGTAAATGTGCCGTTTGCGTGTCAAAAATAGCAATAGTTAACTAACTTCGCCCCGAAACGGTTATGCGATGTTCTTTGTCCGCCTTATATCCAGGTTGCCCTTTGCGGTTCTCTACATCATTTCTGACTTCCTGTTTTTAATCAGTTACCGGGTGATCCGTTATCGCCGGCGAATGACGTGGAAAAATCTGACGAACGCATTTCCAGACAAATCTGAAAACGAGCTTCGTGCGATCGAAAAGGAGTTTTATAAGAACCTTTGCGACTACGCCGTCGAGACGCTGAAATTGCTGACTATTAGCCGCGAGGAACTGGCAAAGCGGATGGTGTTTGAAAATCCCGAGCTTGTCGTTGACCTCATTGCGAAGGGACACTCGGTATGGATGCTAGCCTCCCACCAGTTTAACTGGGAATGGCTCCTGGTGCGGGGCGGGGATGTTTACCCGATGCCACTGGATTTTGTCTACCAGCCCGTCGAAAGCGCTTTCTTTGAAAAGATATCACATGCAACCCGGACGCGTTTTGGAAATTATGCCATAAAAAGGGATGAGGTCGCCCGTGAGATTGTCAAAAGGAGGCGGATTCAAAGAGGGATCTGTATTGTCGCGGATCAGTACCCGGGATACGAGCACGACAAGAAATACCTTGCGACCTTTCTGAACCAGGAAACCGCGTTCTTTTACGGCACACAGCAACTGGCCACCATGACCCAATACCCGGCGGTTTTTTATGCGATGAAAAAAGTTAAGCGCGGCTACTATGAAACGACTGTTGTGGAAGTCGCGATGCCGCCTTATCCCAAGGATGATAATACCGTCATCAACCGGTATATCCAGGTGGCAGAGCAGGTGATCCGGGAAAATCCTTCCGGCTGGCTGTGGTCGCATAACCGATGGAAAAAAAGACATCTCAAAGAGAAAACAAAAAGCGACCTATGAAAACGGGTTTGACCGCCATTTTCCTGATCTCCTTTGCAACGGTGCAAGGACAATTTTTGTCGCAGGATGTACCCGCCACGCCAACTTTGTTTACGATGGCTAAAACCGACCTGAATGAACGCGACATGGCTATTTCACCGGACGGAACGGAGATGTTTTATACATTAATGGGAAACAAGAATACGTTGTCTGTCATTTTTCACAGAAACTATCTTGCGAAAGAGAAGCGCTGGTCCGATCCGGCGGTTGCGCGTTTCTCCGGAAAATTCAGCGATCTCGAGCCGGCGTTTACATCAGACGGCAGAAAAATCTATTTCAGTTCGAACCGTCCGGCAACAGGAGAAACGCCGAAGGATTACGATATCTGGTATGTCGAAAAAGTTAATGGCAAATGGTCGGAGCCGAACAATGCCGGCAGCGTAATCAACACAACCGCGGATGAATTTTACCCTTCGCCCGCCCGTAGCGGAAACCTTTACTTTACAGCGGCCTATAGCCGCGGCGTTGGAAAGGAGGATATCTACATCGCCGTAAGCAGCAAGGGGAATTTTGAACAACCCGTTCCATTGGATACGGCCATCAATACAAAATTCTGGGAGTTCAACGCATTCGTGTCACCGGATGAGCGCTTCATCCTTTTTACATCCTACGGGAGGAGTGATGACCAGGGTGGAGGGGATCTTTACATCAGCCTAAAAAATGCTTCAGGCGTCTGGCAACCGGCGCGCCCTCTTGCAGCGATCAATTCGACGGCGCTGGACTATTGTCCTTTTGTTAGTTTCGACGGCAAAGTGCTGTTCTTCACAAGTGCCCGGCACAACATTTCACAAAGCGTTTCAATCCCGCGCACATACAATGACATCATGACGGTAATGCGTGGCCCACTGAACGGCCTGGACAATATCTACTGGACGGACTTTGAAAAGGTCCTGGAAGATTTTCGCTAGATCAACATCTGCTCGATGTCATCCCGCGTAAGCTGTTTCATAAAGCTTTCTTCGGTGGTGATGAGCTCCGTGGTAAGCCTCAGCTTTTTCTGCTGCAGCAACAGGATCTTTTCCTCCACTGTATTTCGCGTGATAAATTTGTAGGTAAAGACTTTTTTCTTCTGGCCGATCCTGTGGGCACGGTCAACAGCTTGTGCCTCCACCGCCGGATTCCACCATGGATCCAGAATGAACACGTAATCGGCTTCGGTCAGGTTGAGACCGAGTCCACCGGCCTTAATAGAGATCAGGAACACTTTAAGCTTGGTCTCCCTGTTGAAGCGCTCCACCTGGTCCTTCCGGTCAGTACTCGAACCGTCGAGGTAGGCAAAGTCGATTTTATTGGTCTTTAAATATTGCCTTACCAGCTCGAGGTGTTTCACAAACTGGCTGAAGATAAGAACCTTATGGCCTTCGGCGATCGCATTTTCCAGCATATGGGTAATGTCCTCGAGCTTTCCGGAATCACCCTGGTAACCCTGCTCGACCATGCGCGGATGGTTCGCGAGCTGCCGCAGTTTGGTCAGCCCTTCGAGGATCATGAACCGGCTGTTACCGAGGCCTTCCGATTCGATCAGCTTAAAGATCCTTTCGCGGTATAATGCCTTGGTCTCCTCGTAGCGCTTTTCCTGTTCCGGCGTCATGATCGAATACTGAATGTTCTCGACCTTCTCCGGGAGCTCGGTTGCTACCTGCGACTTATGTCTTCGCAGGATGAAGGGCTTAATAATCGCATGCAGTTTTTTCGAACGCGTTTCATCGTTTTTCTTCTCAATGGGGTTCTGGTATTCATTTCTGAAATACGTCTGCGTTCCCAGGATGCCCGGATTGATGAAAGACATTTGTGACCACAGGTCAAGCGTTGTATTCTCTATCGGCGTACCGGTTAAAACGAGTTTATGGCGTGACTTCAATTCCCGCACCGCCTTGGAAATATTTGAGGTCGGGTTTTTAATCACCTGCGATTCGTCAAGGATGATGTAGTTGAAATAAAACTGCTGCAGCAGTTCGACGTCGAGCCGCGTGATGCCGTAAGAGGTCAGCACGAGATCGTACTTCTCGAAGCGTTTGATATCCTTGTTGCGCAGCGTTCCGGTATAGTTCAGGATCCTGAGATCCGGCGTGAATTTCCCCGCTTCCATTTCCCAGTTGTAGATGAGCGAGGTGGGCATCACCAGCAGCGACGCTCCGGCGCCAGCCTCTTTCTGGGCTTGCAGCATGGTTAATGTCTGCACGGTTTTTCCCAGACCCATATCATCTGCAAGGCAGCCCCCGAGCCGGTATTCGGACAGGAACGAAAGCCAGTTATAACCCGCCTTCTGATACGGCCGCAATTCCCCTTTAAATCCCTTGGGCAGGTCGTAATTTTTAATGCCGCTGAAGGAATTCAGCGAACGCAATTTTTCGCTCAGGTGAACCTTTGCAAGGTTTCCTTCCTCCAGTTCCTTCACCAGGTTGAGATGATGTTTTCGCAGCACGGGCTTCTCATGGTCGCCTTCCGTTTCGCTCAGCGCGAACAGGTCTGCGTATTTGGTCAACCAGGCTTCCGGGATGATCGCGATCTCTCCATTGGGAAGTTTGAATTCCACTTTACGCCGCATGATCAGCTTCCGCAGTTCCTTGAAGGGTATTTCAAATTCGCCGAACTTGATCTTCGCGTGGATATCAAACCAGTCAATATTCTCCCTGACCTCAACCTCGATTACCGCCTTGCCGACAAAATATTTTTTATCGCGGCTTTCTGGCTGGCTGACTTCAAACCCAAGGTTTAAGAGATTCACGCGGTTTTCATTGAGCCACGAAAACGCCTCTGACTTCGGGATCGCCACCCGGAATCCCTTTGTTTGGAGTCCCAGTTTTTGAAGCGTATGAAGAAAATTCTTCTCCAGGTCACTCTTGCGCGTCACCCTGTGGAAAATGTATCCTTCACCCTGTTTTTCCAGGGTGACACTCACAGGCCCGATATTGTCGCCGCGGAAGCGATGTTTTCCATACTTGAAGGAAAGATCGAAAACAATCTTTCCGGTTTCGTCGCTGTTATCTTCGGCGGGATGAGCCTGCTCGAAAAGCGATGGCGCTGCCGTTGTTTGCGCCGTGTGCAACTCGGACAAGGTGAGCACCGGATGCGGATCGTATGATGTTTTGTTGATCTCAAAACCGCTGGCCTCTACGTCATCGAAGGATGCTATGAGCGGGGCAATGAATCTGTTGTAGTAGGTCTCTTCGACGTTTTTCGGGATGACCACAAATTTCTTCTGGAAGAACGGAATGAGTTTTTTGCCGTCGACCGGCTTTTCAAAACCGTACAGCTTGCCATTCAGTACCATCCACGCCGGATGTTTGCAGATCAGGTATGCCGAGGGATTGGGCAGCTCGAGTTTCTTTCCCTGATAATACAGGGTCGGATAGTAATTTGTATTCTCGGCCGTCCGCATAAAGTGAAACTGGATAGCTGCACGCTTCTCCAGCACTTCTATTTTTTTCCAGGTAGGCTCGCCGTCATTGCCCATCTCGAACAGAAGCTTACCCTTCATCTTGTCAAGAATCTTACTTCTTCGCTTCTCCAGATAATCTTCTATCTGTTCCTGGATAAGTTCGTTGCCTTTGTTCTTGTCGTAGATCTTCGCAAAAAACTCTTCCGGCTTCATGATCTTGCTGGAGAATTTTTTGACGATCGCTTCCTGCGACATGGAGTCCATGAGTTCGATCAGTTCAAAATCCCGGTCGTCGAGCCCTTTTGAAAACTCACGCGCATTCTTACTGGATATGTTCTGGTGCTGGTAGGTCAGTTTCCCTTTTTCGTCCAAATGGACAATATAGGACTCGAAAATGAACCCCAGGTATTCGTGCTGGTACAGCGAATAGATGATTTGAAACGGTTGTGAAGCAGAGACTTTCATCTCAAAATCAAGTTTTTAATGAGAACGGAATCTGAAAAGTAACGAAAACAAAGGAATGAAAACGGCCATTTCGCGACCAGAAGGTACATGAATCTTACAACGGTTGAAATTCGGGGTTAAAATACCGAAAGCGGCATTGCTACCTTATAAATACCATTACAGGTCCTGGGCAGAGGCAAATTTTGACGCAAGCAGGGCCGGACGCGACGAGATGAGGATGGTAATTACGGTCATTACGACGAACAGGTAAGTAAAGTCAGAAATTTGCATTTTTACCGGGTATCCTTCGATCACCGACGATGCCATTCCCATGGAGACCAGCCCAAAATGCTGCTGCAGCACAACGACCAGCCCGCCCAGCGCCAGGCCGGCGAATGTTCCGATCAGGGCAATCATTAGGCCTTCGTAGATAAAGATCTTTTGCAGTAGCCGGGCATCCGCGCCACAAGATACCAGCACCGAGATATCTTTTTTCTTATCCAACGCCAGCATCATAAGGTTAAAGTAGATGTTAATGGAACCGATGATCAGCAGGAGTACCGCGGCAATGGACGCGAACAGTTTCTCCAGCCGCAAAACCCTGTAGAGGTCCTGGTGCTGTTCCTCGCCATTAAGCACTTTGAAACCCTCGCCAAGCACATTCTGAAGCGCTTGTTCCACTTCATGAATGTCGGCCCCCGGCCTGGTTTTCACCTCCAGGGCAGTGCGCCTGTTGCCGTAATTCAGCAGGTCGCGGGCAAATGTCAGCGGTACGATGACATAATTTTCATCGAAGGTCTGGACGATGGAAAACACGCCGCCGGGAGCAATATTTTTTTGCGTGTAAAGGTTGGATGGATCAAGCGTGCCGGCTTTCACATTTTTGACATAATACAGCTCGAGCGGATAAAAATTCTCGCGCACCGCGATCGATAATGTGTTTTTAACGCCATACCCCACCAGCGCATAAGGAATACCGTTGCGCTGAAGCTTGAGCTCGCCTTCCACGATCATTTCGTGCGGTATTCGCTCCTGCTCAATAAAATTGTCACTGACGCCTTTGATGATCACGGCTTGCGTTGCCTTGTTGTAGCGTGCATAAGCATAGTCTTCGATCACTTCGGTAACGGCCGACACACCGGCGACAGCATTTATTCTTTTCAGCAGCGTGCTGTCAGCCGGAAAGGACTTACCGACGGCAGCCTCAATCTTGATTTCTGGATCGAAGGAATCATTTAGCGACCGCAGCAGGTCGCCCAGGCCGTTAAAGATGGACAGGACAATGATAATCGCCGCGGTTATAATCGTGACGGCAATAACTGAAATGATCGAAATGACGTTGATGAAATTTTTTTTCCGCTTGGAGACCAGGTACCGCCTGGCGATGAAAAAAGGGAGATTCAAGGGCGAGGATTTTAAGTTTACTCTTCCTTAGCGGGTGGAATATTCAAATTCTTAATAAGCGTTTCAATGCGTTGAGCGTTCTCTTCCACTTCATCAATATAAAAGATCAACTCCGGCACAACGCGTACCTGCTTCCCGATTTTTTCTCCCAAAGCCTTTCGGATCTCTTTTTTCCGAAGGTTTATCTTCTCAAGCACTTTCGTCTTGTCCTGCACCAGCATCATGCTGATATATACCTTGGCGATCCCGAGATCCGTACTGACCCGCACATCGGCGATCGAAACGAAGGCATTTTCCAAAATCCCCCGTTTGTCGCGTTGAAAAATGTCGCTTAACTCTTTTTGGATGAGCTTTGCATACTTCTGTTGTCGTGTAGAGCCACTCATAGAGGCAAATATCTTTTATCACAGAACAATTAGCAACGAACCATTGGCAATTATAAAAACCTGCTCTATTTTGAGGCGCAAACACGCCTCCCTTGTTACGTTACTTCCGAATCAATGATCCTTACCGCCTGCTGGCGCTCCTGGCCATTCTCCTGGTGATCTACCTTCCCCTCTTTATAGACGCGCCCGAAGCAACCCGCCCGGAACTGAAAAGCATCTTGTTGGGAGAAAAGGTTCAGGAAGGCAACAGGTTGTACCTGGATGTTGTTGCTCAGGTCGCCCCGCTGGCAGGATGGTTCGATGCCTTTTTCGACCTGCTTTTCGGACGGTCCCTTCTGGCACGCCATATCCTCAGCGTCATCATCGT
>DASPJC010000430.1:0-3482 GCA_035628815.1 Ohtaekwangia sp.
CCGACTTCCGTGAGTTTCGGCAAACCTTTTATTTCCAGGCGCCACCCATTGTCATCGGTCAGGTGCCAGTGCAGCCGGTTAAACTTATAACGTGCCATCCGGTCGATGAATTCCTTGACGTATTCCTTTGTAAAAAAATGCCGGCTGACATCCAGCATCATCCCGCGCCAGGCAAATCGCGGCGCATCGTTGATGGTAACGGCCGGTATGATCCAGGTCACGTTGGCGACAGGTGTTTGGCTTTCGATTGCTGCCGGGAGGAGCTGCAGCAATGTCTGAACGCCGTAGAAGAGACCGGCAGGGGCGTTGGCCGTGATCAAGATATTTTCACGATCTACCTTTAAGGCATATCCTTCCCGGCCGAGTCGCGCATCGGCCTTCGTATTCAGGACAAAACGAATATGCGCAGCCGCACCGGCAGAAATTTTAAGATCGTAACCCGTGGCCGGTTTTACCTTATCGGCAAAGTATGCAGCAATGGTGGCTGCCTCGGCCTGACGTGCGGGTATACCAATCGTTGTGGCCGCGGTCAGTTCGAAATGACCGGCGTGTGACTGCAATTCGGCCGGGACCGGTATAATGGATAGTTTTTGATCCTGTGCCACCGTGGGTGTTTGACAGGCTAAAAATAAGAGAAAAGTCAGCCTGCCCAGGAAGGTGAGCGGCTGTCTGAAATAGTTGCGTTTGCGCATTGATTTCTGTGGGCTAGAGGTTCGTGATTGAAAAATAGAAAAGAAACCTGCCTTCACCAACGAACTGATGTGTCCGGGCCAAAAATAAAGCTGCGTGCTTCGCGCACATGCATATATTTTTATGTGTGTTTTATCGCACAATGATGAATTATCTTTAACTTTTCATCTCAACGCCAGGCGCTATGGGACGAAAAATACTCATGCTGGAATACGACCAGGATGACCGTTACCTCACACAGGAATCAATGACCGAGATCGGCAGGGGCGTGCACATCGACTTCGTACGCAACAGCGAGGAGTTCTGGGCTTACCTTCACGGACGTTACCGCGACAAAAGTTCTTATCCTTCGCTGATTTTATTGAGTCAGAAAGCCGCGCCGCAAAGTGCACTTTCAATTCTGAAAGAGCTTAAAAGCAGTTCACACTACAGTTACATCCCTGTCATCGTGCTGGGGAACATCAGTTATCCCGACATTACGCGGGACTACTATGCAGCCGGCGCCAGCTCATTCATACAGAAGCCTGCAACCAACAAAGCCACGCAAAGCAAGATCGCCAACTTTATTGACTACTGGTTCGATACCGTCGAGCTTGAATGACTCATTCCGATTTAAGGACCGCTGCCGGATTTGAGCGCGCAACTTTAATGGTCTGCGAACCGATCATGATGAAAGCGATCACCATGACTACCCCAACACCCGCCAGCATTTCCACGATGCCGATGGGCGCCCGGTAAACAATATCGCTCAGCACCACCTTATCGAAGAAAACGTAGGTCGCCGGCAGCGCGATCATGGCTGCGATCACCAGCAGCAGCAGAAAACCGCGGCTTAGCAGGAGTATCAGATTACCTTCAGAGGCACCTAATACTTTTCGGATGCTGATCTCCCTGACCCGCGTCTCCGTCATGAACACGACCATGCCCAGTAATCCCAGTGACGCAATCGAGATGGCCAGGAATGCCAGGAAACCGATGATCTTCAGCATCGCCGCATATTCGTTATAGGATTGCTCGATCTGGTCGTCGTAAAATGTTGCTTCGAACGGGTGCACGGCATCAGCCTTCTTCCAGGCTTTCTCCAGGGCATCCAAGGTTGCGGGGATGTTGGACGAGATGATCTTTAAGTTCAGGAACTGTTCACCCGTGTTCGCGTATCGTAAAATCACCGGGCGCATATCCCGGTCAACCTGCCCGTAATGGAAGTCCTTCATCACCCCGACAATTTCCAGCGGTTTGCCGTCAACCTTTACCATTTCTCCAACAGCCGCAGAAGGATTTTTTGGGCTGATGTTAAAGCGCTCGAGTACTTGTTCATTGACGATGACTTCGCTTTCCACGTGTTCGCCATCCTTCGGTGTGAAATTTCTGCCGGCAAGGAGTTTATGACCGTGCAGTGGTAAATAGTTTTCGTCAACGGTGTTGTAAAATACATTGGACGAGTCTGCAGGATCCGTGTACTTCATCGTACTTCCCCAATAATTGCCCACACTCGTGATCATAAGAGACCTGGAGACATCTGTGACTTCCGGCATTTCAGCGATTTCCTTCAGGAAGACATCGGATTTGTTTCCCTTGAGATCGACATTCAGGATGTTCTCTGTTTTGAAACCCAGGTCGAATGCCAGAAAATGCCTGTACTGCCGGTACCCGATGATCGTCGCCGCAATGAAAGTAAGGGACAATACGTATTGCACCACGATCAGGCCTTTCCGGAAATTCAGATTTCTGAACGCCCGCACCGAAGAAGCATCCTTCAACACCCGCGACGCATTGATGCGGGAAAAGAAAATCGCTGGTAAAATTCCGGCAGCCAGGCCGACCACAACCGCCAGCAGCAGAAACGCCGCGATCACGCGGGGCGACAGGTCCAGCACGACAATGTTGGTCAGCTCCGGCGATACCGACAGGAAGTAGGGGCGGAGCAGCAGGAACAGCAGGAACGAAAGAACCAGTGCCATAAGCGAAATGATCACGGCTTCCGACACGAATTGTCCCAGCACGTGTCCTTTTTGTGCGCCAATCACTTTCCTGATCCCAACTTCTTTCGACCGTCGCATCGCCCGTGCCAGGGAAAGGTTGGTGTAATTGAAGCACGCTGAAAGAATGACCACGAATGCGAGCCCGCCGACAACCCATACCACGCTGATGGTCATCGTCGGACCGATCTGGTTGGACAGGTCTTTTCCCAGTGCAATCTCATAAAGAGGCTGCAGCCACAATCGGACACTGCGATGGGGCAGGGCCGCATTTTCAGCCGCACTGAGTTTATCAAGGTTTTGTTGTAATACGTCCGTATTTCCCCCTTCGGGAAGCAATACATAAACGTAATTCATCCAGATGCTTTCCCATTTCAGAAAATTTTTATTGTCTTTCTCCTGGATTTCCTTTGTACTGAAAGATACCAGTGCATCGAATTGCATGTGTGAGAATTTTGGAATATCCGCCATGACCCCGGTCACAGCATATTCGACCGTGTCTACCGATAATGTTTTTCCCAGGGGCTCCGTATCACCGAATAACTTTCGCGCGGCTTCTTCCGTCAGCACGATGGAGTAGGGCTCCTCCAGGGCCGTCTTGCGGTCACCACGGATTAATGGAAAGGAAAATATATTGAAGAACGATGCACTGGCCCATAGCCCGCTGGTGGGGATGACGTTTTCGCCTTGACGTGCATCGCCTTGGAATCCCCGCCGCAGGATCACCAGGTCCTCCACACCGGTCATTGTTTCCCCCAGCAACTTTCCGGTTTTGACGGAAGTTGATGCGCAGTCAAACGGAGGCTGCTCCAG
>DASPJC010000431.1:0-5198 GCA_035628815.1 Ohtaekwangia sp.
CGCACGCAGCAATTTTCTGAATCGCTCATCGTCGATAACGCCGGGTATCCCTGATAATTCTTTAGTCAACGGTTGAGAGGCCATAGTGCCAGGCCATGCGAACGCTTAATACAGATCGATGATGGATCATATGCCGCATAGCGCCTCCTTAATTTAATGCTAAATGTCAAAAAATAAAAAAGAGTTTCTGTCAACACAAGGGCAATCCCCGCATTTCGCGTTGACAGTAGCAACGTAATCCGAATGGGTTTTAAAAAAAATACCTTACAATGAGTCCAGACCGAACCACTTTTTCCGTTCGGATACAACACCCACGACGGCCGGTGGCGGGCTACTCGTTCCTTAGGGTCCTTGCTGGATCGGCATTGGCGGCTTTTAATGATTCGTAACTAACCGTGAGCAACGCTATCATAAGGGCCGCCAAACCCGCATAAGCAAAGAAAGCAATATTGAGTGCGACCTTATATTCAAAATCCTGGAGCCAGTGAGACATCGCATACCACGCAACAGGTGTGGCAATCACAACAGCCACTAACACGAGCTTCACAAACTCCTTCGACATCATGCCGACGATCTGTGATACGGAAGCACCCATTACTTTTCGCACCCCAATTTCCTTCAGGCGCCTTTCGGCCATGAAAGATGAAAGTCCATACAAACCAAGGCTGCAGATAATCATCGCGATGATCGCGAAGTAGCTGATGATTCGGGAGACGCGCTGATCTTCATGATACTGTTTCTGAATACTGTCGTCAAGGAATGTGTACTCAAACGGGGTACCGGGAACATGGTCTTTCCATACCTTTTCGATTGCCGTAATGGTCTCGGAAAACGCCGCTGTACTAATAGTGGCGATCATGTATTCATAACCATCGCTTTCTTCCGGGATCTCAAAAATGATCGGGATGACGGGGTCTTTCAATGAAGTCTGGTTATAATCTTCCATCACGCCGATTACCTCAAACTCGTAATGCTCACCCTGCCAGTCGAACCCTAACGTTTGTCCTACCATGCGCTCGGGAGCGACGCCAAATTTCTTCGCGGACGCGCGATTGATAATAAGTTTGCGCTGGGATTCGCTTTCGCGACTGTCGGTAAATGACCGCCCGGCGATCAGTTTAATGCCGAGCAACTCCATGTACCCTGCATCGACGGTGTTCCGGCGGTTAAGGATAGCATTGTCCATGTTGCCGCCCGACATATAAAAGGCCATGTCGCTTCGGATCGGCGATCCGGGAGGACAGTCGGTGGCCGAAACACCACCAATAGAACTTAATTGTTCAAGCGTTGTCTTGAGCGATGTGTACTTCCCTTTGGCATCGGCTGTGCGAAGGGGTAACAGGATCTTTGCTTCCGGATCGAATCCAAGGTTTTTTTCCTTCATAAATGAAATCTGCCGGGAGATCACAAGCATGCCCGATACCAGCACGATGGCGACGACAAATTGAAAAACAACGAGCACCTGCCGGAATTTACCCGACGTATTGCTGAGTGTAAACTTCCCTTTCAATACCTCGGCCGGCTGGAAGGACGACATATAAAACGCCGGATAACTTCCCGCGATCAAACCGGTAACAATCGTAAGCACGGCCAGTGCAATGGCGAAAAACGCAACATTGTCGCTGCTGAAAGAAATATTTTTGCCCGAAAGTTCATTGAATACCGGAAGCGCTGCGCTTACAAGAATGATGCTGATCAAAATAGAGATAGCAACAATCATCATTGCTTCACCAAGTATCTGCCTGATCAAACTGCTGCGGTACGCGCCCATAACCTTCCTGATCCCGATCTCGGCACTGCGCTTGCTCGCTTTTGCGGTAGAAAGGTTCATGAAATTAATGCAGGCCAGGATCAGTACAAACACGGCGATGGAGACGATAACATAGATGTAGGTTATCCGTTGGTTCTTGTCAACCTGCGATTTCAGGTAAATATCTTTGACGGGTTCGATGAACAAGGTCTTTTTAATACCGAGTGCTTTAAGATCTTCAGAACCATACTTGATCAGTACCTCATTGATTTTGCGCTCAACCGATTCCCGCGAATGTCCTGGTGAAAGCCTGATGTAACCGCCAACAAAGTTCTGCCCGGCCCACTCCGAGGCGGCCTGCGGGTTCGTCCGGATATATTCACCGGTACCTTCACCCATCATGGAGGTAAAAAAACTCGCATTAAGGAAGCTCTTGCCGGGCACAAATACGCCGGTTATTTTATGGTTCACCGGTTCGCCACCCTGGGTAATCAGGATCATTTTATTCAGCGCCGGTTCATCGCCGAAAAGTTTTTGCGCCACCGGTTCGGATATCACAACGGTATTGGCATCCGTCAGCGCTTTTTGCGGATTGCCTTCTTTAAACTCATACGTGAGCACATCAAACAAGGTAGAATCTGCCACGTAAGCGTTCGACTCGTAGAATTTATTGTCTTCATGTTCGATCAGGTTAACGCTGCTGAACGAAGCAACGATGCGGGTAGCAGCTTCTATCTCGGGCAACTCATCCTTGACCGTCATCGGGATCGGCGGAGAGACCGAAGGGAGCTTGTCAAATCCCACGACACCTTCGAATTGTGTATTGATCCGGTACAGATCGTTTAACCGCTCATGATGCTGGTCATATTCAAGCTCGTCCTTCACATATAGTGTCAGTAGCAGGCAACAGGCCACACCAAGTGAAAGACCTGATATGTTAATAATGGAATAAACCCGCGCCCGGAACAGGTTGCGGATTGCGATTTTAAGGTAATTGCGAAACATAGGCGGCCTTTTGAAGAATCATGTGAGCCAAAGTAATGCCACAGTAAATTACCGCTTGTTTCGCCAAACCACCGTCGCAACGATTGCGATACCGAACGTTTAGCGTCCGGAACTGAACAACGAAGTTAAGCATGGTCGCTCAACGGACTATCGAGGTATACGGGTGGATTTGACTAACCGGTCAAAGAAGATTTATCGCGGCTCAACCATACTTCCGCTTCAGAAAGGCTGCGATCTCCTTTTCAAGTTTGCGGTAACTGCTGCGCAGTCCCCAATACCCAAACAACATCGCAACAAGCGCACCGATCCCTGTGACTTCAAGGAACGCGAGGAAATACCCACTGGCCAGTGACGGCGGCGTTGCCTGAATATCGATTTCATTTTGATACGTAGTGATCTGCACGCCATGGAACTCTGAGTGACGCGCCATAATGGTTTTCTCCCTGCCGACACCGAACAACTCGAAAGAATAGTTGCCGTCAAACTCACGCTTTAAAGCATCAACCATTGCTTCGGTGGAAGGGGCCGTTTTTGATATGGAAATGCGCATAATAATGGCTTTTGCAGGAATAATATGCAAATAAAACCGGAATCCCGCAAGGTCGGTCTTCCACAATTATTTTGCATAACCTTTTGTTCGTAAATATAAATCTTATATATTTAAGTAAATTATATATATAAGATGTCTGGCAACGAATTTATAAAGGGCACATTAAGGACTATTATCCTCAAGTTACTGGCGCAGAACAAGCAGATGTATGGTTATGAGATCACTCAGCGTGTCGCGCAGCTTTCGAAGGATGAGATCAAGCTTACATACGGCGCGCTATACCCGACGTTGTATAAGCTGGAAGCTGAAGGTTTGCTGATCACGACGACGGAAATCGTCGACAACCGCGCCAGGAAATATTACGCGCTGACGGCGGAAGGAAAAAAATTGGCGAAAGTTAAAATCTCTGAGCTGCGACGTTTCACGGAAATTATCAGCGCCATACTCCAGGACAGTACCAAACCCAATGTATCGTTAAAACTATGGGCAAGCTGACACAGGCGCAACGGGAGGAACTGCGGGCATTCTTGGTACGACAGGGCCTATCGTTCAAACCGCTTCAGGATGAGATGTTCGATCACATGAGTTGTGACCTTGAAGACCGCATGTCGGACGGAAGTTCCTTTCATGACGCCTGGCATCAGTCCGTCGCAGCATTACCCGACAATCACTTTCAAAACATACAACAAGACGTTATGGAAACCATTAACAAACAATTCACCGTGTCGAAAGGGCTCTCCTTTGCGGCGCTCGGACTTCTCCTGATCAGTGTGGTTTTTAAAGTACTTCACCTTCAGTTTTCGGGAGAATTACTATTGGTCTCTTTCGGCCTCATGGCTGTTGCCCTGCTGACAACTTCGCTCTCCGGAATTTCCCTGAACAGGGAGAAAAAAGGAACCATCGGGCTACTGGCCGTCGTATTCGGCATAATCATTTTAATGGCAGGCTTCAGTTTTAAAATTTTACACCTTCCGGGTGCTGACGTGTTCGTCATTACGGCAGTAATTGTGCTTATCGCTTCTTTACTGGCGAATACGCTGTACGTTTATCAACATGCGTCAGGCAAAGGCAATCTCCTTACATTCCTTCACGAAAAGTATACGCCGGGAATAGAAAGATTTCTTTTGCTGTTGCTGATCCCGCTGGCAGTCTACAAGATGTTTACCCTTGTGACCGGGAGCAGTAACTTCGTTGGCGGCTTGATCCTGCTGGTTGTTATCTATGGGGCGGGACTTCAACTGATTGCCATGAGCTGGCGAATCATGGAAAAGCAACCCACGAAACGCAATAGTACCATACTCATAGCAACAATCATTTCGTTTGTCTGCATGACATTACCTTACCTGGGCCCGCTGTTACCGGTTGAAGCCCGCATTGCGATCATTGTCGTATTCAACATTACAGCCTCATGGCTTGCCTGCAACCTCGACGCGGGTCCGCGGAAAGTCGTACCCGTCATCCTGGCGATCATCGTTCCGATCGTCTTCACAAGCTGGGCTTTTATCAGGCTGGGTTTTATCCCGCTTTCCGCAAGTGTGTTTTTCTTCAACCTTCCGCTCCTATTCCTGCTGGTCGCCGGGGTCTTTCTTACTTCAAAGCATGGCACCATGCGCGCCTTTATGCTGATATCGCTGGCGGCTTACATATTTGAATACATTAGGTAGTACGTGTTAAAACAAAAAAAAGGACAGACCGGGGGGTTGTCCTTTTTTTGTTTTAGTGAGAAACCAAATTTAGAGTTCTGCGAGCGCGCCCTCGGCGAGGATATCCTGCGTGATCGGCCTTTTCGGCGATACCTTGGCAGATGTCGGTTTGCCAAACAGGTCCGACGTCGAGATCCTGTAAAGGTCTACGTTGTGTACACTGATCTGCTTGGAGAAGATCGCATAGCTG
>DASPJC010000432.1:0-6076 GCA_035628815.1 Ohtaekwangia sp.
ATGCTATTGGCGACCGTGCCAACCGTGAGGTCCTGAACCGCTATGAACAGGCTTTTACAGAGAATCCCGCCATGGCAAAAGATCACCGCTTCCGCATCGAGCATGCGCAGCATATCGATCCGGCTGATCTTCCGCGATTCAACAGCCTGGGCGTGCTCGCGGCCATGCAGGCGATACACATGTCGTCCGACAGGCCCTGGGCGATTGATCGTCTGGGCGAAAAGAGGATCATGGACGGCGCGTATAAATGGCAGACATTGCTGAAATCCGGAGCGAAAATTATCAATGGGACCGATGCGCCTGTCGAGCCACTGAACCCCATCCCATGTTTTTATGCCGCCGTTACACGAAAGACCTTATCGGGGGAACCCGAGGGCGGATATGAACCTGAAGAACGCATGACGCGTGAGCAGGCACTCCGGTCGTATACCCTGGATGCGGCATATGGCGCCTTCGAGGAGAAAATCAAGGGCTCCATTCAGAAAGGTAAGCTTGCGGACTTTACGGTATTGTCGCAGGACATCATGACGGTTCCGGAGCGTGATATCCTCAGTACAGAAGTTGTAATGACCGTACTGGGCGGAAAGGTCGTCTATCAGCAGTAACGGTCCCTGGACAAAAGCTTACGATCCCGGATTAAACAAAAGCCGGGATCCCCGTGATGTCATTGCCCAGGATCAGCAGGTGAATATCATGGGTGCCTTCATAGGTGATCACCGACTCAAGGTTCATCATATGGCGCATGATCGGATACTCTCCGGTGATACCCATGCCGCCGTGGATCTGTCGCGCTTCGCGTGCAATCTCCAGGGCAACGTGTACATTGTTGCGTTTGGCGAGCGATATCTGTGCGGTTGTAGCCTTTCCTTCATTCATCAAAGTGCCCAGGCGCCAGGTGAGAAGCTGTGCCTTGGTTATTTCGGTAAGCATCTCCGCCAGTTTTTTCTGTACGAGTTGAAATGAGCCGATGGGTTTGCCGAACTGAATCCGTTCCAGGGCATACCGGCGGGCGGAGTCATAACAATCCATCGCTGCACCGATCGCGCCCCAGGCGATGCCATACCGCGCGGAATCAAGGCACATCAGGGGTGCACCCAGTCCGTCTTTGTTGGGCAGCAGATTTTCCTTCGGAACCTTTACATTATCAAACACCAGCTCACCCGTTGCACTTGCCCGCAGCGACCACTTGCCGTGTGTCTCGGGCGTTGTAAAGCCCGGCATACCGCGTTCGACGATCAGACCATGTATCCGGCCCTTTTCGCTCTTCGCCCACACAACGGCAACATCGGCACGTGGTGAATTGGAAATCCACATCTTCGCGCCGTTGAGCAGATAATGATCTCCTTTATCTTTAAAGTTGGTGATCATTCCGGAAGGGTTTGACCCGTGATCTGGCTCGGTGAGGCCGAAGCATCCCAGCCATTCGCCGGAGGCCAGTTTCGGAAGGTATTTTTTACGTTGTTCCTCACTGCCAAATTTATAGATCGGATACATCACCAGCGAACCCTGCACGGAAGCGGTCGACCGCATGCCTGAATCGCCCCGCTCGATCTCCTGCATGATAATTCCATACGCTATATAATCCATCCCGCCGCCACCGTACGCGACGGGGATGGTTGGGCCGAATGCCCCGATGTCGCCGAATTTTTTAACGATTTCGTAGGGAAAATGAGCGCGCTGTGCCCAGTCTTCAATCAAAGGCGAGATCTCCCGTTTTACAAATTCACGGATGGAACTTCGGATCAGTTTGTGCTCACTGGTGAGCAGATCATCGATGGCATAGAAATCAGGTTGTTCATAAACATCCTGCTTCATGGATTTTTTCGGTTTTGATGCCGGGGCTGCGGATTGTATAGACATAAGATTGCGATTATTCCATTACTTTCGCCCAAATTTACACAAGTAATCCACATTCTTATTTTAAACCAGATGGCCGAGAATAGCGTAGATCCCAACCTCATCGAACAGCTGAAAAAGCTCCAGGCCAAATACGATGCGATGGGACAGGATCTGTCTTCCTATCTCGATGGCCTGTTGTACTCCGACTACCTCACATATTGGGATTACATCCACCTGGATACGTTGCTTAGTCTTCAAACGCCCAAGACGCACCTGCCCGATGAAAAAGTATTTATCGGTTACCACCAGATCACGGAATTATATTTTCAACTGATCCTCCATGAACTGACCCAGATCGCCGAACGCGAAAACATCGATGAAACATTTTTTATCGAGCGCATCGACCGCGTTATCCGCTACTTCCGGCAACTGGAAAATTCTTTCGATATTATGGGGGAGGGGATGGAAAAAGAACAGTTCCTCAAATTCAGGATGGCGCTTCTGCCTGCCAGCGGATTTCAGTCAGCGCAATACCGGTTCATCGAGATCTACTCGACCGATATGATCAACCTCGTCAATGCTCCCGATCGTGATCGCCTGAAAGATGCCGATGTTTCCGCGCAGCTCGAAAAAATTTACTGGCGAAGTGGTGCGACGGAACTTGCCTCCGGAAAAAAGACGCTGACCCTTCAGCAGTTTGAGGAAAAATACATGAAGGACTTTCATACGGCAGCAGAGACCTTCAGGAATCGCAATTTACGACAGATCTACCAGCAGCGTTTTGCCTCATCGGAACGGAAAGAAGTGATCGTTGAGAAGCTTCGGGAATATGATTCGCTTGCCAACGTTATGTGGCGGCTGGCCCATCTCAAATCATCGGGCCGTTACCTTCAGAAAGCGCTGAAGGATCTTAAAGCCACCGGCGGTACTAACTGGCAGAAGTATCTTCCACCGCATTTCCAGCGGATCATGTTTTTTCCCGAGCTGTGGAGTGAACATGAAAGAAAAGAATGGGGTAAGGGCGCCATTATCCGCATGGCGGAGAAGGCATCGTAAATCGCCGGATTCTCCTTAACTTTATTCGTTTTAACGCCCCCAAAGGTTGAGATATTTCCATCTGATCTCCTGCATTATCCTGACCGGCTTTTTTCAAGCACGGGCACAGGGCGTAATGCGTCAGACCTATCACGATCCGGAGAAAAAAAACCTTAAGGAAGTTTACCAGGTCAGGGATACCATCCGCAACGTGCTGCACGGACGCTATATTTCTTACTATCTCAATGGAAAGATTGAATCCAAAGGACAGTTTGAAAATAACGAAACAACCGGTGTGTGGGAATTTTATTTTGAAACCGGTAAGCTCAAGATGCGGGGCATCCTTTTCAAAAGTGCCAACTACGGCCTTTGGGAATACTTTTATGAAAGCGGGCAGAAGAGTATGGAGGGCATTATCTATGGAAGAAACCGCGAGGGGGAATGGAAAAGCTATTATGAGAACGGCCAGGTCAAGGAGGTTGGGGTGTATAAGGATAATCACCGAACCGGCCCCTGGAAAGCTTTCTATGAAGACGGTGTTTTGAAAGGGGAGGCTGACTACACGGATGACTTCGGGCGATACACGGAATATTATCATTCCGGGAAAATTTCCGGAGAAGGCCCGAAATCCGGCACCAGGCAGACGGGACACTGGCGTTTCTTCGCCGAAGACGGAACCCTGCAGAGCGAAGGTGACTACGACAACGGCCGGAAAACGGGATTGTGGACAACCTATTATTCGTCCGGAAAAGTATCCGGCAAGGGCCACTATCTCAACGATCTGCCTACTGGTAATTGGGAATATTATTTCGAGGATGGCAAGATCAGTTCAACCGGTGAATTCAAGGAAGGCAGTAAGAACGGTCATTGGAAAACCCTGAATCCGGATGGCTCGGTCAAAAGCGAGGTTACCCTCAACGGCGGAAACGGTGAGTTCCGCGAATACTATCCCAGCGGCAGGCTGAAATCAAAAGGTCTCATTGTCGACGGCAAAAAGCAGGGACGCTGGGAGTATTATTTTGAGGATGGAAAGCTTGAAGGTGAATGCCAGTTTGATAAAGGAAAGGGGATGTATCATGGCTACTACGCCAATGGCAACCTGCAGACCAAAGGGATGATGGAGGACGACCTGAAAACAGGAACGTGGGAGATCTATGAAAAAGACGGAAAGCTTTCCGGGTACTACAAGCCCTTCTACGACGACAGAAAACTGGGAAAGGAAATTGCAGCCCTGGCCAGCAAAAGTTCTTACACGAAGAAAGTCACGAAAGCAAAACGGTTCACGTATTTCGACGAGCGCGCCGGCGAATTCCGTGGCGTTATTTTTGGAACCAACCCGGTGTGGCTGGCTGTGGGGCGGCTGCCATTAGGAATCGAATTTTATTTGCAGGAACGCCTGGGACATGAATTCGAATTCATCGGCATCCGCGACCCGTTTTTCAAGGCAGATCTCAGCATCCCGCCCGGCAAAAAATTTGAGCGTGGTTACAGCATCAGCATCAAACAGAAATTCTACAATCCTGTCAAAGCGGGTATGTGGTATTTCGGCCATGAGCTGAGATTTACCAACCTCGGACATTTTGTGAACGAGCCGATCACACAAAACCCCAGCGATGTATTCACTTTCAACGCCGTGGAGCAACGCATCGAATACGGTCCACTCCTGGGCTATCGCATCATGCAACGGCATAACATCAAAGGCTTTACCATTGATGCCTTTATTTCTTATAACATAGGCTATCGTGGCTTCGATGTCGATCCGAATTTCGCTTCCTATTTCGAAGATGTCGCGCAATCGCGGTTATCAAGTACCTTCCACTTTGGATTGAACCTCGGACAAGCTTTTTCTTTCCGGTGATTGATGTGTTGACGTGTTGATGTGTTGACGTGTTGATGTGTTGACGTGTTGATGTGTTGATGTGTTGATGGTAGAAGTAAGTGACAAGTATCTTCGGCGGCTTAATAACATTTTTAAGGGACGGGCCCGGGTGTTCAGGTGTTCAGGTGTTCGGGTATAATAGCTTATAGAATCCAGCATCCAGCATCGTTCTATGAATCACTCGAACCTTTCGAACCCACTTAATATCTAACATCCAAAATCCAACATCCAACCTCAGCTGTTTCTGCTATCTTTGCCACCTGAAGGATAAACACCTTCCCTATGAAAACTGTAGAAATCATCTTAAAGCCCGAAGAGGCTTTTGACGAGACAAACTTCAATGCGATCGTCCGTTCGAAACTGAGGCTGCCGGCAGACGACAGCATTATTGTCAATCCTTTGAAAAGATCGATTGATGCCCGCGGCAAAAATGTGATCGTCAGACTGCAGGTAGGGCTGGTTCCGGCAACCGCGCATAAGCCACCCGTTATTTATGATTTCCGTTCGAATAATGTAAGTGGTGGCGACCCGGTCGTGATTGTCGGCAGTGGTCCAGCGGGTCTGTTTGCGGCCCTGCGGCTGATTGAACTCGGTAAAAGACCGATTGTGCTGGAACGCGGCAGTGATGTACAGGCGCGGCGGCGTGATCTTGCGGCGATCAACAAAGACCATATTGTCAATCCCGAATCGAATTATTGTTTTGGTGAAGGCGGGGCCGGTACATATTCCGATGGAAAGCTTTATACCCGCTCAAAGAAACGCGGTGATGTAAGACGCATCCTTGAAATACTCGTACAGCATGGCGCCCGGAAGGATATCCTGTTCGATGCACATCCGCACATCGGTACGAATATGCTGCCAAAACTTGTTGCCGGGCTGCGACAAAGTATCCTGGAAGCCGGCGGCGCGGTACATTTCAATACCACGGTCACGGACCTCATCCTTGACCATCATCGCATTACAGGCGTCATAACGCAGGCCGGTGAGAAGGTTAAGGGCGAGGCGGTAATACTGGCGACAGGCCACTCGGCGCGTGACGTTTTCAAGTTACTGCATCGTCACAAAGTCCGGATCGAGGCGAAGCCATTTGCCCTTGGCGTTCGTGTTGAACATCCTCAGGTGCTGATTGACCAGATCCAATATCATTGCGCGGTCGACCGTGGCCCCTACTTGCCGGCGTCATCGTATGCCCTGGTACACCAGGCGAAGATCGCGGGAAAGGAGCGCGGGGTGTTTTCATTCTGCATGTGCCCGGGAGGTTTTATTGTGCCGGCGGCGACGATGCCCGGAGAAATAGTCGTCAACGGGATGAGCCCTTCACGG
>DASPJC010000433.1:0-3044 GCA_035628815.1 Ohtaekwangia sp.
TGGTACGGCCCAGCCCCGAAGCTTCCTTCACTTTCTCGCCCGCCCGGGTTGTGGCAGGAACACCCGTACAATTCTCGGATGAGAGTACGAATGCAACGCAATGGCTATGGGAGTTCGGTGATGGGGAAACCAGCGCGGAGCAGCATCCTTCGCACACTTTCCTGGTGGGTGGAACGGCGGAGGTTATGCTCACCGTTACCGCCGCCAATGGATGCCGCGACATCGCTACCAACCCGGCGATCATAACCGGCAACGATAACGATCTGAGCAGGAGTATTGCAATCTATCCTGTACCGGCAAGACAACAGGATGTGAACGTTCTCATTAACGCAGTATGGGGCGACATCAGGATCACACTGCTTGATGCACAGGGGGGACAACAGTACCATCAGGAATTCCGGGGAACCAGGGGCACGATCGAATTCAAACTCCCGGCAAATCATTATGCGCCCGGAATTTATTTTCTCATCGTGCAACGGGAAGGCCGGCAGGTGGTACGGAAGTTGATCATCCAGTAATCATTGCCGCGCTGTCGATACAAACGACTTTTCAAGCGCCGCAATACCGTCCGGCCCAAGCGGTTTGCCTTCGGCAATAACGATCCGGTAATGGAATGTAACCGATTCTCCCTTGTTAATTTTAAGGTTTAGTTTCTCCTTCCCTTTGCTGAAGACTTCCTGTCCCAGCGGGTTGGCCGCAAACAACCCGTAACCGCGTGCATGCCAGTACGTCGGATAGCCGGGATTCGACGGGTGATCAATGATGGTAATGGAGACCGGTTTTTGCCTGATGATCCCCTGCAACGTTACCCAACGGCCACGTGTGCCCCATACGTCGTCACCCTGTCGCCCTTCGCTGCTGAGGTACTGACCTGTTACACCTTCATTATCGATGACGGCGACGGCCGTGGCGTTACCCTTGTCATCCAAGAACACGTCAGGCTCATTGGAAGGGTGCTCCAGTTCGCGGGCAACGCGGATCCCCAGCAGTCCATCCTTCACATCCCGAAAGTCCACATCCATATCCAGGGCATTCAGGATGGTGGTCCGGTCGATGACGAACGTGTTGCTGTCAGCAATTGAAAATTTATAGGTTGTCGATTCGCGTAGCAGGATCATTCCGCCGTGGTCGACCCAACGCGCCGTGACTTCCAGTGTAGATGATTTTGGATTTACGTCGGTGCGAACAATGCCATCATGAATAATGGTGCCGTACTTTTGGCGCCGGGCAGCGGGAATGGCGGTCGAATGGTTCCAGAAATCAAGCCCGTTTACGGATTCATAGTTCAACCAGAGGCCTATGTGATGCGGATGGTCAATGCGTTCGCCGGCGCGGGGAGCAATCGGGTAACCGCGTGTGACGGTTATTCCGGAAACGGTCCGGATCGGAAACAAAACCGGCTTCATGATCGAATCGAAATAGCAGTAGGCCGTGAGCAGCGTGTCGTTGTAAAGCACATCGATCTGTTTCTTGTCGATGTGATCCAGGAACCGGAATCCTTCGTGCCTTTTCTGGGCATTTGCTATAACCCCGGCAAAAAGGAACGCCATAACCAAACTGATCTTCATAGCAGACGCTCTTTTTTTCAAAAGATATCAAAATAAGATCAGGCCGTAAAAGAAATCGTGCCGGTTCGTGATTATAGTTTCGACCGGTGCAATTCAGGCATACGATCAAACATTTTTACAGCCTGCAGGAAGATTTCATTGGTTTCATTGAAAACCGGATAAAACCCGTCGTTGCCCCACAGTTTCCTGGCGATTTGCGCCTTGACGTGAATGCGGAAAAGATTTTTCTTCACGTTCAGTTCCTTGTAGTCGGGCTTCACATTGTTCCGCTGGCCGACCTTCACCAGCTCGCGGATCATGTCATCCGTTACAGCGAACGATTTCAGGTAATGTTCATAACCCTTTTGCTTCAGTGACTCCTGATGCGCGTCCGCAAAACTGAATGTATATTCCTGGATAGAGGTTGACGTATAAAGCTCGTTGAGATAGTGGCTGTTGAGCGAAGTGTCGAGCGGCACGAAATAATCCGGCATAATACCACCGCCACCATACACCGTCCGTCCGTTTTGTGTGATGAATTTCAGCGTATCGTTAAACTTGATGCTGTCCGCGTGAAAAAACTCGCCATGATTATACCGGCTGATGATATCCTGGGCATATTCGTCATTATCGTCATAGGGTTTCTGGATGGAACGGCCGCTCGGCGTATAGTATCGGCTGATGGTGAGCCGAAGTTCCGAACCGTCGCTCAGGTCGAACGGCGATTGTACCAATCCCTTTCCAAAACTTCTCCTTCCCACGATGAGCGCCCTGTCGTTATCCTGTACAGATCCCGCCAGGATCTCCGACGCGGAGGCACTGCCTTCGTTTACCAGTACAATCAGGTCACCCCGCTCGAATTCGCCGCGTGACGTAGCCATCGCATCGGAATTGTATTTCTTCTCTTTTCCATGGGTGAAAACAATTTTTTTGCCGGCAGGCAGAAAGTCGTCTGCCATATCGATAGCGATATTCATATAACCACCGGGGTTCCCCTGCAAATCGAGTACGAGCTTCTTCATGCCCTGGTCTTTCAACTTTTTCAGGGCCGTGTGGAATTCATCGTAGGTCGTGGCCGCGAAGCGATTGACCTTGATGTAGCCGACTTCCGGGTCAACCATGTAGGAAACGTCGACGGAGTATTGCGGGATCTTATCCCGGACGATGGTGTAATCGAGCTGTTTCCCCTTTCGCACAACGGTCACGCGAACCTCAGTTCCCCGCGGACCCTTGAGCGCTTTCATGACGTCGGCTGATGTAACGCCGATACCAGCCAGATTCTTCCCGTCAACGGCCACGATCTTGTCGCCCGACTGAATGCCAAGGGCTTCAGAGGGACCACCGCTCAGCGCGGAAACCACGACGATCGTATCGTTAAAAATGTTGAATTCGACGCCGATGCCGTCAAAGTTTCCACGCAGATCTTCATTGGCCGCCTGGCGGTCGCTGGCCGGTATATACGATGAGTGCGGATCAAGCTTGTTCAGCATGTGATGG
>DASPJC010000434.1:0-12722 GCA_035628815.1 Ohtaekwangia sp.
AGGTTGTGCTCAATGATGATAACGCTATGTCCCTGATCGACCAGCGCATTGATGGCTTTCAGGAGTTTTGAGATGTCATGGAAGTGAAGGCCCGTGGTAGGCTCATCGAAAATGAAAAGGATATTACCGTCGGTAGAATTCTTCCCCAGGAATGACGCAAGTTTAACCCGCTGTGCTTCTCCGCCGCTCAGCGAATTTGAAGACTGTCCAAGCTTCACATAACCCAGCCCTACATCGTTCAGGGGCAATATCCTGTCATAGACAGCTTTCTTGTCCTGGAAGAAAACAAGTCCTTCCTCCACCGTCATATCGAGCACGTCAGCAATATTTTTACCGTTGTGCTCAATCTCCAAAATTTCCTGCTTGAAGCGCTTGCCGTGACAACTTTCACATTTGAGGAAGATATCAGCCATAAACTGCATCTCCACCCTGATCTCGCCTTCACCCTCACAGGTATCGCACCGGCCGCCTTCAACGTTAAAAGAAAAATGAGAAGGTTTGTAGCCGCGTTGTTTGGAGAGTGGCTGATCAGCATACAATTGCCGGATGGCATCATAGGCCTTCACATAACTGATCGGGTTGGATCGCGATGATTTTCCGATGGGATTCTGATCGACAAACTCCACCTGGGTAATGCGGGCAAACTCACCTTCAAGCTTGTCAAACTTGCCGGGCGCTTCAGCGACGGACCCGCTTAGCCGGCCCACCGAGGGATATAAAATTTTCTTTATCAGCGTCGATTTGCCCGAGCCACTTACACCGGTTACCACGGTAAGCGCGCCCAAAGGAAACTTCACAGTGATGTTCTTGAGATTATTTTCCCGCGCACCGCACACCGTAATTGAGTCCTTCCACTTACGCCGCATTTTAGGAACGGCGATCTCCTCCCGTCCTGTTAGATAATCCGTTGTGTGCGATCGCACCTTTCCGTTCACGTCGCGCATAGCACCCTGGAAGACCAATTGTCCCCCATGGCTTCCCGCATCCGGGCCGATATCAATGATCTGGTCCGCCGCGCGCATGATGGCTTCTTCATGCTCCACGACAATCACCGTATTGCCCATATCCCGCAGCGATTCAAGAACGCTCACCATCCTGTCGGTATCCTTGGGATGGAGGCCGATGCTGGGTTCGTCGAGAATATACATGGAGCCTACCAACGCGCTTCCGAGCGAGGTCGCCAGTTTAATTCTTTGGTATTCGCCGCCGGAAAGCGTCGAGGTGATACGGTTGAGGGTAAGGTATCCAAGCCCGACCCTATCCAGATAGCCCAACCGTGATTTGATCTCGGTAAGGATGCGTTCGGAAATTTTCTGCTCATACGCGGGAAGGGAGAGCTTCTCGAAGAAAGTCAGCACTTCGTCGATGGGCATCAGTACAAGTTCGGTGATCGACGTGTCCGCGATTTTGACATATTGGGCGTCTTTCCGTAAGCGCGTGCCGCGACAGTCCGGGCAATTTGTTCTTCCCCGGTACCGCGAAAGCATTACGCGGTACTGGATCTTATGCATTTTTGATTCGAGGTACCGGAAGAAATCATGAATACCTTCGAAGTATTCGTTCCCATCCCACAAAATCTGTTGCTGCGCGCGGGTCAGCTCATGGTAAGGCCTGTGTATCGGAAAATCGAACTTGATACCGTTCTTTAACAATGGCTTCGCCCATTCGCTCATGGTTTCCGTTCGCCACGGTGCGATCGCACCTTCATATACCGACAACGATTTATCGGGAATGACAAGATCCTCGTCGATGCCCAGTATCTTTCCGAAACCTTCACAGGTCTGGCAAGCACCGAATGGGTTATTGAAACTAAAGAAATTGACGGACGGCTCCGTGAATTTGATCCCATCCAGTTCAAAACGATCTGAAAAGTGGCGTTTCGGATTTCCCTCAACATACACTACGGCATAACCGTCACCTTCGAAAAAAGCGGTCTGCACCGAATCCGAGAGGCGGAAAGTCGCGTTTTCGTCCGACGCGTCAACCGAAGTTCTATCGATGAGAATCTCAAGTTCTCCTTCGATCTTTGTTTTTTTCTTTTTTGTGGCTTCCTCTGCGCCGGTCAGCGCTTCGATAAAATGAACCTCACCATCAACCAGGACGCGCGCAAAACCTTTGCTCAGTAATAAATTCAGTTCGTCAACAAGTTTTCGCCCTTTTTTTATGTGCAACGGACAGGCAACCATTATCCTCGTTCCTGCAGGATATTTATTGATTGTATCCACGACGTGGGTAACGGTGTCGCGCTTGACCTCCAGGCCGCTGACCGGTGAGTAGGTTTTGCCGATGCGTGCAAAGAGCAGTTTGAGGTAATCGTAAATTTCTGTCGAAGTGCCGACGGTTGAGCGGGGATTCCGGGTGTTAACCTTTTGCTCAATGGCAATCGCCGGTGAAACGCCCCGGATATAATCCACTTCCGGTTTTTCCATGCGGCCGAGGAACTGGCGCGCATAGGAGCTAAGACTTTCCACATACATGCGCTGGCCTTCAGCGAACAGGGTGTCAAACGCCAATGAAGATTTGCCCGATCCTGAGAGCCCGGTGATTACGATCAGTTTATTCCGCGGGATGGCGACACTCAGGTTTTTGAGATTGTTCACCCTCGCCCTCTTGATTATGATGTATTGTTTGGGATCCAGTTCGTCGAGGTGGGCATCCACGGTGGATAGTTCTTGGCTCACAGTTTCGGTTAAAATTATTCGTCAATAATACAGCTTATAAACCCAGAATGCGAAAGGATAAGTTCAATTTCTAAAACCGATTTGGTAAATTTCAATACCAAAATACGATGTTAAGATCCCTCTTTTTTTTCGTTGTTTTTAGTTGTCCCCTGCTGACAGCTGCACAGCATGAGCTCCTGCGGAATGACAGCCTCGAAAAGGCTTTGACCGATGCTCCTGACACGACAAAAATAAAGATCTATCATGCGGCCGCCGACACCTTACCTGCGCTGGCGTGGAAGACAGCGCTCGGCTACGAGGAAAAAGCGCTGGCACTTGCCCTTCCCACCGGATCGGCCCGCGTAATTGCGGATTGCCATACACGCATGGGCGTTCTATTCAGAAACCATAGCGCCTACCGCGCCGCCATCACGCATTATAAAAAAGCAATCGAAGCGGCACCATCCCCCAATGAAGCGTACCTCGCGGAGACCTTTCTTGAACTGGGCATTGCATTCCTGAGACTTGCCCAGCTGGATTCCGCGACGCATAGTCTGCAGGAGGGTCTGCGGATTTCAAAGCATTATAATAACGCCAGCAATGAAGCCGCTGTCTACAACATGCTGGGAAACGTTGCGAAGGAAGAGAATAACTATAGCGCAGCATCCGAATGGTATATACGGTCGGCTCAGCTCTTTGAAAAAATCAATGATAAAAGCGGCCTTACCCAGAGTCTTTCGAATGTCGGAAACCTTCAATTGCTCATGGGCAATGAGGACCAGGCGCTGGAGTACGCGCTGAAAAGTCTTTCCATTGCGGAGGACATCAAAAAAAAATCGTCCATCGCTTATTCGAACAGATTGCTGGGACGTATCTATCGGAAGCAGCAAAGATACGACGATGCCATCCGCGTGTCGCTGGATGCGATAAAGATCTATCAGTCGCTGGGCGCACAGCGCGACATCGCTGAAACACATCTGGCAACCGGGAATACCTTTTATGACAAAAATGATTTCCATTCTGCGCTGGAACAGTATTTCATGACCATTAAAACCGCACGCGGGATTGGTGATTCGGTTAACATGGCTTACGGGTATACGGCGGCAGGTTTTGCATACCAGGTGCTGAGGCGACACGATCAGGCACATCATTATTACGATACCGCCATGACGCTCGCGGGAATAAAAAAAATTCCCGCGCTTCAGATGGATATTCATGACAATCTCAGCGCATTATATGCCGATCACGGTAATTACAAAAGCGCATTTGAACATCATATCAGGTTCACACAGCTTAAAGACAGCCTGGAAGAAATCCGCAACAGACAGGAAGCTGAGGAGCTGGAAGCGAAATATAACAGCGAAAAAAAAGAGCGCGAGATTCAAAAGCTGAATGCCGAAAATGCGTTGAAAGCGCTGCAGCTCGATCAGCATGCTACCGAACGCAATTACCTGATCGGGCTCACCGTCCTTTCCGTACTGCTGATCGGTGTCTTCTATAACTTATATAAGACCAAACTGAAATCCAGCCGCAAACTCCAGGAGCTTGACGAGATGAAGTCGCGGTTCTTTGCAAATATCTCTCACGAATTCCGCACGCCGCTGAGTCTCATTCTTGGTCCGCTGCAAGCGAAACTCCAACACGCTTCATCGCCCGAAGAAAAAGGCGAGATCGGGCGAATGGTGCGAAATGCAAATCGTCTGCTACGCCTGATCAACCAGATTCTGGATCTGTCACGCATTGAATCCGGCAATCTGAAGATTCGCGTCACCGAAAGAAATATTTCCGGGCTTCTGGGCCTGATCTTCTCATCGTTCTCTTCTTTGGCCGAACAGAAAGGCATCAATTACCATCACCTTGCAGAAGACGATTCGATCACCGGTTATATCGACGCGGACAAACTTGAGAAGATCCTGTATAACCTCCTTTCCAACGCTTTCAAGTTCACCCCGGAAGGTGGCGAAATAACAATGCATTCGCGCAGGCAGTATGATCGGCTTGTGATTCAGATCAAGGATTCAGGCGTCGGTATTTCGCCGGATAAACAGGCTATGATCTTTAATCGCTTTTTTCAGATCGACGATTCCCCGACACGGCCGGACGAAGGGACAGGTATTGGCCTGGCGCTGGCCCGGGAACTTGCTGAACTGCACCGGGGAAAGATCTCAGTCACGAGTACCATCGGCCAGGGAAGCGAATTTATGCTGGTACTTCCGATCGCGAAAAGTGTCTTCAAGGCCGAAGAAATCGGTGTGTCTGGCGACCAGGCCGTTACCGGCAGCAATTTTATTCCTGCAGGAATCGCAGGTCACCTTCCCTTTCCGGAAGGCGATCATGACCATCGGCCACTGGTGCTGATTGCGGAAGACAATGCTGACATGCTGCACTTTATTGGTGATGTCCTGCAGGCTCATTTCCGGGTAACGTCCGCGCGCGATGGGCAGGAGGCCTGGCAAAAAACGCAGGAAACAATTCCGGATCTTATCATCAGTGACCTGATGATGCCAAAAATGGATGGAGCGGCGCTTTGCAGGCTTGTCAAACAAACCGCGGGAACAAGTCACATTCCCCTGATCCTCCTCACCGCAAGGGCTGATCACAAAAGCAGGATCGAAGGCCTACGGACGGGCGCTGACGATTATCTTACAAAACCTTTCAATGCCGAAGAGCTGTCCGTGAGGGTGAACAACCTGATCGAGCTGCGCAGCCGCCTTCGCAGCCTTTTCCGCGAACAGGTTACAGTCCTTCCCACAGATATTCCGTTGGCCGCACCCGATGCGATCTTTCTTAAGAAAGTCATTGCTATCGTCGAGACGCATCACAGCAACGCACTTTTCGGCGTGGAGGAGTTTACACATGAAGTGGCACTCAGCCGGATGCAGCTTCACCGCAAACTGAAATCGCTTACAGGCAAGTCTCCGGGCGAATTTATCCGGCAGTTCAGGCTGGAGCGCGCAAAGCAGCTACTGGCTTTGAAAGGCATCCAGGTCAGCGAGGTGGCTTACCGGGTTGGTTTCAACAACCTGTCGAATTTTACGAAGGTCTTTAAAGATTTCACCGGACATACGCCTTCTGAATTCATGCAGCAGGAAAACGAGGTCGCCAGGCCCGAATGATGTTCTGGTAACGCGGTTGTGTTACAAACCAGTCAACACTTGATACAAACACGTTAATTGCCGGAGGCATTCAGAAATACTTTTGCGAAAAAAGAACCTATGAATGCTGCAGAAAAATTATTGAAAGCATCGCTTTTAGTGTGTTTGATGGCGATGATGGCCTGTTCCGGTGGTTCCGACGATGACGACCCGGTCAATCCCGGAAACGGAGAATTGAAGATTACAGAGGTATCACAGTATGCGATCTGGGGTGATGAATTGGTCATCAAGGGAAGCGGTTTCAGCACTGTAAAGGAACAGAATGTGGTAAAGATTCCAGCTTACTACCCTGGTTGGTGCGATACAGATTACTCCACGGATGGTGGCGATATGGAAATCGTCAGCGCTTCGGCCACGGAACTCCGCGTTACGATCCCGTTCACCCAGGGCGAATTCGGCGACTGCGGACCGGATTATGGAACCGTTGAGGTCTCGGTGGCTGATAAAAAAGCGACATTCGAGAATGTAAAATTTGTGGGTCCGCCAAAAGTAGGGCGGTTCGAATATCACTGGAACTGGTGGGATATGCCGACGGTAACGCGGATCGGCGACTCGGTCTTGCTGGGCGGTGGATTACAGGGAATGAATGCCAGGGAATCACCGTACTGGGACAAATTAAGACTTTCGATCGACGGAAAGGACGTCCCGATCAAACACCGCAGGATCTCGAATAGTATGCAGGGATGGGCAATGTATCTCCCGGTAAAGGATTTCGGGGAAGTAAACTGTGACGAAGGCGAGATCGGATGGAATGAAAGGGAGATGACCTTTAAATTTTATCTTGCGGAAACCGATATCTCACACGAGCGCGCACTGAATGTCCAGTATCTCCCGGAAGTGTTAAGTGACGTAAGCGTGGAAGGCTTGCTGGAGGTATCGAAACTGGGAACGCTGAATCCGGAATGGACGGTAACCGGCAAGGACATGTATTATGACAAAGTCAGGTTCATCCCGGCTGGCGGCTGCAACGGTGGCCATACTGTCGAAACCGGGGTCGCGCCCAGTCTCGGATTTAAAGACGAACTTATTATCGGAATACCCCTCGTGCTAATGGAAGCTCCATGCACCTTCAATGTGATCCTGGTTACACCGTGTGATGAGGTAAAGTTGATCGGCTCGATCAAAATAAACCCGTGAGCGGAATAAGTTGGTGAAATCCGGGTTGAGGACTAACCGTCGAAGTCAGGATCATAACTGGCTTCGCGGTTGCTCTTCCCGCTAGTGCTGCCGCCGTCCTCGTCATAATCATCGCCACCGGTACTATTGAAACCGTCGTCCGATCCGAAATCGTCATCCTCACCGCCTGCATTATCCAGTTCAGGCTCCGGTTTCGACTCTACGTCGTACTCGCCCTCGCTGTTTTTTGTTGCCGGAACCTTTACAAGGTAGGTGGCGTCTTCTGTTTCCAGGGGGAAAACAAAAATAGGTTCTTTCTTTGCGTTGGTAATACGGGTGATACTGACCTCATATCCGTTAGGATATTGCTCTCGCAACAATTCTTTCAAATCTTCGGAAAGATTCTCAAGACTCTTAATAACTCTTTTCTTACTGATTGCCATATTCCTAACAGCCAAACATAGTGGATTTTGCCAAACTAAAACTGCGAGCAAATAGGTGAAGAAATTATATGAGAGGCAAGAATTTTTGAAAAAATTTTTTGCGCGGAACCGGAAACTTCCTATCTTTTCAAACCAGTTCTTAAAATTAAACCCCTACAATATCGAAAGAGACGTCTACGTTACCTAAATGTGAGAAAGAATGAATGACAGCAGATTAAGCGACAGCCAGCTCGTGTCGCTCTATCAGAACGGTAACGAAGAAGCTTTCGAAATGCTCCTCCACCGCCACAAGTCAAAAATCTATACAGCTATTTACCTGATCGTGAAAGACCGGTATACAGCGGAAGACTTGTTGCAGGAAACCTTCATCAAGGCCATTAATACCATTCGCGGCGGACGGTATAATGAAGAGGGCAAATTCCAACCCTGGATCAGTCGCATCGCCCACAACCTGGCGATCGACCATTTCAGAAAGAACAAACGTTACCCCGAGATAATTTTGGAAGACGGCAGCCGTGTTTTCAATTCCATGGAGTTCGCAGAAGAATCGATGGAAGACAAACAGGTCATGCAAGATACGCGCAAGCGGATGCGAGCGTTTATAAAAGAACTCCCCACGGAGCAAAAACAAGTGTTGATCATGAGACATTACTTGCAAATGAGCTTCCAGGAGATCGCAGACCGCACGGGCGTGAGTATTAATACTGCTTTGGGTAGAATGCGGTATGCACTCATAAACCTGCGCAAGAAAATGATCGTAAACAGAGCCTATGATAAAAACTTTTACCCAAACGGACTTGATCAGGTATTTATACCGCGAGACTACGGAGGTGGAGAACAAGGAGCTTGAGAAAGCTCTTCTCTGCGACAGCGAATTGAAAGCGCTCTATAATGAGCTATGTGCCATGAAGGTGGAAATGGACGAAGCCAGGCTTCAGCCTTCTGCCGGCACAGTGCTTAATATTCTGAGCTACGCAAGGAGCCTGCAGGAAAAGCGGTCGTAAATCAGGCGTTAGGCACGCCGCCTCACGCGCGGCAGGCAGTTGGGCTTGGACCTTGGGAGGTTGTTTTAATGGATTCAACATCTTTTAGCCTTAAAACTCTGCCAGGAGCACAAACCAGACGCGCCGCCTGTCGTGCAACGCGGTAGTGAAACGGCCATTTGTGATTTCGACTTCATCTTTAAGCCTTGCGGATGTTCTAATGAACATCACTTTAAAACTTTGCCAGCAGCAAGCATCCGGTCGCCAGAATCAAGAATCGAGCATCAGGAATCAGCTCATCAGATTTACAATTCAACAATCTGAACACGCCGCCACCGTACCTTCACGCCGCCGCCGTCATGAATCTGCAAGGCAATCTTTCCTGTAGTTGCACCTATTTTCCCGTCCCGGAGCGTAATCATTTCCTGCCCGTTGAGCCACGTCGTGACAGTATCTCCTTTCACACGAACGACAAGCTTATTCCAATCCCCTTCCCTTAAAAATTTTTCCTTTTCCGCCGCCGGCTTTATGAGCCATCCTCGGCCGTATGATTCATAAATTCCGCCCGTATGTTTGCTCAAAGGCGCTACCTCTGCCTGCCAGCCGCTGATCTTCGTGCCTTCAATGCCGCTGTGAAAAAACACACCGCTATTACCATTGGATTCCTGCAGGAACTCCACGGTCAGTTCGAAATCCTTGAATGACCGATCGGTTGCCAGATAGCCGTACTGCTTGTCGGGTCCGCTTTCACACACCAGTTCACCATCCTGCACATACCATTTTTCGGTGCCATAAACTGACCATCCCTTAAGATCCTTTCCGTTAAATAAAGGTTGTATGGACTGCCCCAAAGCATGCAATGTGATCAGCATAAAAAAGAAAGACAGGATATGTTTCATGGCGAAAAGAATTAATAGGAACGCGGAAGACCAAGGGAATCTCTCAAATATTGGAATTTATTTTCATTCTTCTTCCAATAATCCGTATGCAGTGTTTTCTCCAGCGTGCCGGTGGTATGATGCACGCTTCCGTCCTTCTCTTTAAACTGCTCGTCCCATCCCAGTATTTTAAACGGAAAGTTTTTTTGAAACCGGATCTCAATGCTGCGGTGTGTTTCCGGATAGGTAATCACATATGAAAATTCGTTACCCCTGTCGGTTTTTATGGCCGACGCTTTCAACACCTTCAATTCTGTATGCATCAGCCGTGCAAAAAACAGCGCCGGTATCACCCCGAACTCACCAACAGGCAGGGCATCCGGCTGCAACCGGATCAGATTCCAGATTTCATCTTCAGCAAAAACTTTCCTGAGATCGCTTTCCACATCACCTTCCTGCTCGAAATACGAGAATGACCTGACTTGAAAAGTGTTTTCACGAAGATTCATTTGCGTGAAGACATGCCCGCACCATTCCTGGACGCTCATCGTCATTTTCAATGAATGAGGATAGTCGTGCCGGGCTACAGGGGTGAAAACCGATTCCATCATTGCGTAGGGATAAATACCCGTGACGAACTGTTTCGTGAAATTCAGTTTGAGCACACTTACTCTATCGCTTTCATGTTTTGATGGATCGTCGAGCTTGACATGTTTGTCCTTAGAAAAATCCTCCGTGACAAAGATCAGCACCGCCTTACCCGTGCGTTCCTCCCCGTACCGCGATTGCCGGAGCTTATAACTGCTGACCTCCGCTTTGCCCGAGTACCAATACTCCTTGAAACGCTTCGTCTCGTAAGGTTTTTGTCCCCATGTCTGTGACGATGCCGACTCATGACAATGACTCATGAACAATGCGGCAACGATCCATATGGGAACACGTGTGATCATTCTTTCCACTCAAGCGTATTGATCAGATGCATGATATCCTTTTTCATGTAGGCGATCGCAGGGGCCAGTGAATCGTTCGCGACGCGGGTATTAAAATACAGGGCACCCCGCATGAAGTTACGGGCAGAGTCAGTGACCGTAAACTGAAACTGGCTTGGAACTTCTCCTTCAAGTTCGGCGATCACCGCTGTTTTACCACTCGGTGTTTTGGTGATGACCTCGTTAATCGCATAAGCCTTTATCTGGTGTTTGGAAGTAAGCGTATACGCATCATCCAGCAGTTCCTTCAACATCTTTTGATTGTTGATGCGTTTGTACGTCACGTGAATATTTGCTTTTAGATCCGGGTAGTAAATTTCAACCCAGTACTTCTCGCGGATTCGCGATGTATCGGGCAACAGCCGGGCATGCTTTGAATATTCAAAAGTGTATGGCAATGTATCAGGCAACATCTGATACGCCGGGTCAGGGAGGTACAGGCGATTATAACCCAACGGCTTTGGCAGGTAGTCGCGCTTGTGACACGAGGCGACCGCCATGGCGCCACAAAACAGCAGCACAATGCCGCGGGCGGATACCGAAAAAAATTTTGCTGGCTTGCCGGGAAATTCCATCCGGCAAAGGTAATGTCTTTACTTCGAAACCTTAAGGTTTTGGCGGTACAGGATCATAATCCTTGTTAATGTTTCCCATGACCTCTTCGATGAGGTCCTGAAGGGTTATGAGCCCTGCGATACGCCCGCTTTTATCGACAACCAGCGCGATATGGACATGCTTCTGCTGAAAGTCTTTCAGGAGTGCGATGATCTTTACATCTTCATCAATAAACAAGGCGGGACGCAGTAATTTCTGCCACGCGAAATCCTCCTGTTGATCAATAAAGGGCAGAAAGTCTTTGGTGTAGACAACGCCCTCAATCTTGTCGAGTGTATCGCGGTACACCGGTATTCTCGACAAGCCGGAAGTATTGATGTGATCGGTAAGTTCTTTGAAACTTGCGGTTACCGGCACGGCGAAGATATCTTTCCGGTGCTGCATCAGGTCTTTTACCAGGAATGAGTTAAAGTTCACAATTCCCTGTGCAACCTCATCGGCGGGAGCGGAGTGCCTGCTGTTGTGTAGTGCGCGATCGAGCACCTGGTTCATTTCCGTTGTGAATTCCTGTCCACCGCCGTATTTCAATGCCAGGAAGCGGACCAGCCTCAGGACCGTGCCGGTGATGGGCCGCAGTAGTCCGAGAAAGATTTTGAATAACGGTGCGGCCGACCGTGATACGCTTACTTTCCTGCGAACGGCAAACGCTTTTACGGCGAACTCTCCGGCCAGCAGAAAAAACAACGTCCCGAAAGAAGCCGCGAACCAGGCGGTGACGGAGCCTTCGGTCACAAGCAATTGAACCACCATTAAAGTTAGCACGCCAATTCTCATGACGTAGGCAAGGATGAGATTGGTGATCTGCAGCTGCCCGGGAAAATTGGACAAAACTATAATGGCTTTATCACGGTTATCTTTCCGAAGACCGGTGGTACTCAGATCGTGGGAATCCAGGGAAAAAAAAGCTGCGTCGAACGCCAAAATGCCCATCAGTACTACCCATAGCACGGCCATCGCGGCAAAGCAAATGGTACCGTTAAGTGATTCGGTGAATAAAAATAACGATCCGGTATAACCAGGGGGGTCGTCCAAGGGGATTTTACGTTAGTGGAACATCAGAACGGAAGGTCGTCAGTACTGGTATCGGCGGATACATTGGATCGGGCAGGTTCGCTGCTCCTCTCCTGAGATGAGTAATCGGAATTACCGCCACCACCGCTCTTGGGAGAAAGCATTGTCATGTTATCGCCCACGATCTCGGTGGTATAGCGTGTTACGCCATCTTTTTCCCAGGAACGCGTCCGCAATTTTCCTTCAATAAAAACCATGTCGCCTTTGTGGAGATACTTCTGGGCGATCTCTGCAAGCCCGCGCCATAAAACGATATTATGCCATTCAGTGACTTCCTTTTTTTCACCCGTCGTCCGGTCCTTATAACTTTCAGAAGTAGCCATGCTGAAATTCGCGACAACAGCACCGTTATCAAGATTTCTTACTTCGGGATCTTTTCCGAGCCGGCCTACCAGAATCACTTTGTTTACACCTGACATATATGTTATGATTTTATTTGCTGGGGAAGGGATTAACAAAAATACCAAATTCAGCCGACTATAAAAGCCGGTAATCATTCAGAAAACGACTAATGAGCACAGGTTTAGGCAAATCACCGATTTTCCGGGCGCTGAATAATTTCAGATCATTTCCCATGCGCTTCATGTCGTTGCCGTGCTCCAACACAGTAAAAGTCGAGATGATCACCTGGTGGGTAAGAATGTGCCGGTACTTTCGCGACACGATCTTGCCGGCGTTTGCCGCGCGAAGTTTTTTTAGTAAAGCATCTTCCGATAACAGCCGGTCGGTTTTGACAGCCCGTGGCGTTTCTATGAGGTAGAAATCATAGAGTCCCTGCCAGATATCACGATGAACGCGCCTGTTCATCATGA
>DASPJC010000435.1:0-7534 GCA_035628815.1 Ohtaekwangia sp.
GAGGTCGACCGCAGAAGCGTCTTCCATGGTCCTGAAAAAGTCTGCGGGCTTGGGGTGTTTGAACGCCCAGCGCCGCGCGTATTCCTTGAAAGAACGGTCGAACAATTCGCGACCCATGATGGTCTCGCGGAGCATAAACAAACCTGCGGCTGCTTTCGCATATTGCTCGGCGCCAAACTGTACCACCTGCTCCGAATTGATCATGAGTGGACGCTTAATGGCGGGGTCACCTTTCATATACGGAACCAGCGCCGAAGGTTTTCCGCGGTCGAAGTCGATATCAGGATAACGTTCTATCTCGGTGACAAGCTGCACGAACGTATTGATACCCTCGTCCATCCAGGTGGTCTGGCGTTCGTCGTTGTTGACAATCATAGGGAAGAAGTTATGGCCGACCTCATGAACGATCACGCCGATCATTCCTTTGCGAACCGCCGGTGTATACGTACCATCTTTGGCCGGTCGTCCATAGTTGAAACAGATCATCGGGTACTCCATACCCTGGTGTGCCGCGTGCACGGAGATGGCAACCGGGTAAGGATAATCAATGGTCATCCGCGAGTAAACTTCCAAGGCATTTTTTACGGCCCTGGTCGACTCTTTTTCCCAAAGCGGATTACCTTCCTTCGGGTAGAAGGACATGGCGAGCGGGGTGTTATTCCCGATCTTTACAGCCTGCGCGTCCCAGATGTATTTGCGGGACGTAGCGAAAGCAAAGTCGCGTACGTTCTGTGCGTGAAACTCCCACGTCTTTTTCTCTTTCAATTTTGTTTTTTCGCGCTGCACAGCCTCATCCTGGGTGGCGATGATCACGGGCTTATCGAAAGACAATTTCGCTTTTTCGAAGCGATCGAGCTGGGCTTTTGACAATACCTGTGCAGGATTTTGAAGGAACCCGGTAGCTCCGACAATATGATCGGCCGGAACTGTGATTTTTACTTTGTAATCTCCGAACGGCAGTGCAAACTCGCCCTGACCCAGGAATTGCTTATTCTGCCATCCTTCATAATCGTCGTACACGCACATGCGCGGGAACCATTGTGCGATCACGTAGGCATAGTTGTCATCCTCGGGGAAGTACTCGAACTGCGTGCGCTCCCTTGCCTCAAGGCCGTTGTTGATATTGTACGACCATTCGACGGAAAACGAAATCTTTTGCCCGGGGCCAAGCGGCTGAGGAAGGTCGATGCGCATCATCGTGTAATTGACGAAATAGGGCAGTGGTTTGCCGGCCGCATCCTTGATACTTTTAATCTTGTAACCGCCATCGAATTCATAGAGATCGAGGTTGGCTGCCGCGGTTTTCACGGGCACCGAATCTTTCAAGACGTTTGTCTTCGATTTGTCGGTAAGGTTGTCGTCAGCCAGTTTATTCTGATCCAGCTGCAACCAGAGGTAACGGAGAACATCCGGCGAGTTATTGTGATAAGTAATGGTTTCAGAACCGGTGATGCTCTGATTTTCATCATTCAGTTCTACATTGATGACGTAGTCGGCTTTCTGCTGCCAGTATTTTGGACCTGGAGCACCGGAACCCGAACGGTATTCGTTAGGCGTTGGCAGGGCATGGTCAAGCTGCTCAAACTTGCCTTTCCACTTCGGGGTCTCCTGGGCCCACGCCCCCTGCGTTATGATCAGCAGGGTTAAAATTGCAATTCGTTTCATATTTATGGTTAAGAGTTATTCAGTCCAGGGCCATCTTTCCTTCATCAGCATCAGGGCGATCCCCGCTACGGCCGATGAGATGACCATTTTCCAGTCGCGGCGGTCCAGCGTAAGCAGATCGACCAAAATAAAGCTGATGGTCAGAAAGATCACGACGATGATGATCTGTCCAACCTCGATGCCAAGATTAAAAGCTAAAAGCTGCGTCACGATACTTCGGTCTTTCCCGAGCAGCACACGGAACTGATTAGAAAAGGCCATGCCATGGATCAGCCCGAAAAACAGTGCATATCCATAATTAATATGAATGCGCCTTTCGGAAATCGTGTCCTCGCTTTTAAACAGGTTAGAGAAAGCGGTAACAAAAATAGTAAGCGGTACCAGGAATTCGATCAGCCCTTCGTTGACCGGTATAACATTAAGTGCGGCGAGGGCGAGGGTAATCGAGTGCCCGACAGTAAAGGCGGTGACCAGGATCAGCACCCTTTTCCAATCCCGCATCAGGTAGAGGGCACACAGGGCTACAATAAACAGAATATGATCATACCCATGGTTATAGTCCAGTATATGTTCACGTCCGTATTCGAAATAGACTTTAAACATGCGATTCTACAAAAGCGGTTAATGAGCCCCAAGTATAGTGCATAATTTTGAAATGAAGGAGGTTTTTTGTCGGGCGGCACAGGAGATCGCATCACCCACGTCACCCATAATGGGTTATCTTTTTCCTGTCCCGCCTGAACAAGACACGCATAAAGAATAAGCGGCTAGCGTTATCTTTACGGTTTCCGGACCGGAATTTGAGCAGATGTGAAACGCAATAAAAGGGATAGGTTAAAGTCAATTTTACCGAGGTATACATGAAATTTTTAATGGTCATTCTGTTCGCGGCGCTTGGTGTTCATCCCCTGCACATTTCGGTAACGGAAATTGAATTTGACGAAAAGGAGAAATCGCTGGAAATTATGATGCGCGTTTTCATCGACGACCTGGAAACCACGATGCGGCAAAGGACAGGCGACCAGGAGCTGGATATCCTTCAACCGAAAGGAGGCCAGACGCTCGACCAGCTCATGAGCGCCTATCTGAATGAGCGTTTCAGGATTTCATTGGATGCGAAGGCGCAGAAGGCCGGCTACCTGGGCCACGAAAGAGATGGTGACGCCTTCATATTTTATATTGAAGTGACAAATGTAAAGAAATGGTCCACGATCCAGGTTCAGAACGACATTATCACGGAAGTGTACGATGACCAGTCAAACCTGGTGCATGTTACCGCCCGGGGAACCATCCGCAGTATGCGCCTGACTAAAAATACACCCGCCGACAAACTTACGTTTGATTCAAAATGACCAGCCGGTATCATTACAAAACCCGATTTTTACAGCCGAAAGGCCTGATGAAAAAACTTATCGTGATCGCGCTGTTTTTTGCGGCGGGCTGCACCTCAAAAAAAGACGACTGTGTTTTTATTCCCGACCCGTCCGAAAAAGTCACCTTGGTTTTTGAGCAGTTCGAGGATTCTCTTGTAAACGTCTCTTCGCGCGACGAATTGGTCAGGCTGCTGACCCGCCAGCCGTTGATCCGCGATTATATTTTCAGGCGCGCGGAGTATCCGGACGACAACGTCTTTATCGACGAGATCTATAACCGGTTTGCCAATCCGCACCTGGATACACTGCTGGCTGAAACACGGCGGGTATTCGGCGACCTCTCCGGGTTAAAGGCTGAATTCGAGGAAGCTTTTACAAACCTGAAATATTACTATCCGGATTTCCAGGCGCCAAAAGTTCAAACCGTGATCTCCGGTCTTGATACAGATCTGATGGTCAGCGACTCGCTGATTATTGTGAGTCTCGACTGGTATCTTGGGCCGGGCGCAAAGTACAGGCCGAAGATGTATGAGTATCTTTTAAGGAAATATGATCCGGATGATATCGTAACCTCGTGTCTGCTGATCTATGGGATCAGTCCTGCTTTCAACAAAACTGATATGGCCGACAAAACCGTATTGGCCGACATGATCGCGTATGGCAAATCATTTTATTTCGCCAAACATATGCTGCCCTGTGTTCCTGACAGCACGCTGATCTGGTACACCCCTGAAGAGTTAAACGGCTCACGTCAGAACCAGGATTTGATCTGGACGCGCTTTGTCGCGGATAAGGTATTGTACTCGACCAGTCATGTTGACAAACAAAATTATCTTGGCGAACGGCCGGTTACAGTTCAGGTCGGCGAAAAGTGCCCGGGCAGGATAGGTCAATGGGTCGGATGGCAGATTGTGAATGCCTACATGGACGCACACGAGAATACTACGTTGCCTGAGTTGATGGGCCTGAAAGACGCGCAAAGGCTTTTCAAGGAATCGCGGTATAAGCCGGAACGCGGCCGATAGCCAGGCGTCAATTTTGTTATTCTCCTGAATTTCCTCACTGAATCGCCATCATGCACTGCACATTTATATCTTTGCCAAAAATCTGAAATACCTATGCGCCAAAAAATTGTAGCCGGAAACTGGAAAATGAACAAAACCCTGGAAGAAGCCAATATACTCGCTTCCGAAATCGCAGGAATGGTTGCCGATGAAGTACGCGGTGATGCGAAAGTTATTTTCTGTGTTCCGTTTCCTTTTTTAATTCCCGTCAAAAACGTGATTGGCAACAACTCGCGGATTTCGATTGGCGCCCAGAATTGCAGCGAGCATGAATCGGGTGCCTATACCGGCGAGGTATCCGCACCCATGCTGAAGTCCTTGAATATCCCCTATGTGATTCTTGGCCACAGCGAGCGCAGGCAATACTTTGGCGAGGACGGGAATGTGCTGGCTAAAAAAATTGATATCGCTTTAAAGCACGGACTCATCCCGATCTTCTGCTGTGGCGAGCCCCTGGAAGTCCGCGAAAAAAACGAGCACGAAATGCTGGTCAAGCAACAGGTTGAAGAAGCGCTTTTTCATCTTGATGCTGCCTCGCTGTCGAAAATAGTAATAGCCTATGAGCCCGTCTGGGCCATCGGCACGGGAAAGACAGCGTCTGCACAACAGGCGCAGGATATGCATGCTGTTATACGCCGGCACCTGGCTGGTAAGTATGGACAGGGTGTTGCAGATTCAATATCGATCCTGTATGGCGGAAGTGTGAATGCCGCCAATGCGAAGGAACTTTTTGCATGCGCTGATGTAGATGGCGGACTGGTCGGCGGCGCTTCGCTGAAGTCAAGGGAGTTCACAGAAGTCATTAAGGGTATTTAGCAACCCTGCCTCAACCATGTATCATACGCGTCTTCAGGTAACCTGCGATCCATCATTCTCCGAAATGCTGATGGCGGAGATAGCCGAGGCAGGATTTGACAGTTTCATGGAAACGGATTCGGGGTTTGAGGCATATGTCGAGGGCAACGGATATGACAACGTGCTGCTGGAGGAAATCCGAAAGCGTTACAGCGAACAAACTTCCATCACCTTTGATTTTGATCGCATTGAAAAAAGGAACTGGAATGAAGAATGGGAAAAGAGCTATCATCCCATCATCGTCGAAGATAAATGTATCATCCGGGCGGAATTCCACAAGCCTGTAAAATCATATCCTTTCGAGATCGTCATCACACCGAAGATGTCCTTCGGTACCGGTCACCACCAGACAACGTACCTGATGGTTCAGCACCAGCTGGAAATCGACCATCGGGAGAAACGCGTCATGGACGCTGGATGTGGTACGGCAATACTGGCCATCATGGCTTCGAAATCCGGCGCGCGTGCTGTCGAGGCGTTTGACATCGATGAATGGAGCGTGATTAATGGCGCGGAGAACATTGCCGTCAACGGCACCGCTAACATTCGCATCCAGCAAGGAAAGATCAGCGCGGTGGCGCTTGATGGGACCTTTGACATCATCCTTGCCAACATCAATAAAAATGTGCTGCTGTCCGAGATCAGCATTTATCAGGCCTTTCTTAATCCCGGCGGACTATTATTGCTCAGCGGTTTTTACACCCATGACATTACCGACCTTCTCGCAGAAAGCGCCCGTTTTGAGTTAACGGAAGTAAGCAGGAAAGAACGCGAAAGCTGGGCTTCACTGTTGCTGCGGAAATCATCCGGTTAAAGGCATAGATTTCTCCAGGCGCATGCTGTCAGCAACGTTGTCCAGGGTGCTCGAAAGCGTATTATCCGTTGTATCCTTATAAAAAACGGCGAACAGGAATTGTGAACTGTTAACTATCATTTTCTTTGCATCGTGAAAGTTCTGATCCTTCATCAGCATTTTAGTACACCTGTTTCCGGCGGGCCATTGCGGTCATACTACCTGGCGAAAGCGCTTGTCGAAGAAGGTTTCGACCCCGTGGTCATCACGGCGCACAGTGAATCACAATATCGCATTGAGCATTACAAGGGAATTGAAATCCATTACCTGCCGGTGCCTTACAATAACCGGTTTAATTTTTACAAACGCAGCGTCTCCTTTATGCGGTATATCTACCAGGCGACGCGGTTGGCAGCAAAGTTCCGTGACGCAAAAATCTGCTATGCCATGTCCGTCCCGCTTACCGTGGGCCTGGCCGCGATGTGGATCAGGCGCCGCTACAGCATCCCTTTCATTTTTGAAGTCGGCGACCTCTGGCCAGATGCGCCGGTGGAGCTGGGTATTATAAAAAACCGTTTTTTTAAACAGGCGTTATTTGCCCTGGAAAAAAAAATCTACCAATCCGCCTTGTCAGTCGTGGCACTTTCGCCTGCGATCAAATCAGCGGTTGAGCAAAAGGTTCCCGGCACGATTGTACACCTTATTCCAAACATGGCCGACACCGATTTTTATAAACCATCATTAAAAGATGCGAAGCTTGAAAAAAAATTTGGCGTCACCGGAAGGTTTGTCGTCGCCTATATCGGTGCTGTGGGGATAGCCAATGGGTTGGATTACCTGGTGGAGTGCGCACGTGGATGCGAAAAGGCATCCCTGCCCGTTTACTTTCTGATCTGCGGCGATGGCGCGATGCTTGACACTCTGAAAAGAACCGCGAAAGTACTGGGCCTGCAAAACCTGGCCTTTATACCTTTTCAGAACCGGATGGGCGTTCGGGAGGTACTGAATATTACCGATGCCGCTTTCATCAGCTATAAGTCTTTCCCGATCCTCGAAACAGGTTCGCCGCACAAATTTTTTGACGGCCTTGCCGCCGGCAAACTGATGATCATCAATTTTTCGGGATGGATCCGCGAGGAGATCGAGCGCCATCACTGTGGATTCGCCTGCGACCCCGGTAACCCAGAAGATTTTGTTTCGAAGATAACGCCTTTCCTTTCTGACCCGGAAAAGTTAAAGCAATACCAGGCCTCAGCCCGGCTCCTGGCAGAGACTGCTTATTCCAGGAGAGCACTGGGTGAACATTTTGCCGACCTTATCCGGCTTGGCGCTTGACTTACTAAAGAACTTTCTCCGATATCTTGCCGGTCGTCTTGTTTTTAAGGATCACCTTCTTCGCACCATAATGCGTTACTTCCTCTTTGACGAGGTAATGACCGGCATCGTATTCCTGCAGGTGACTGTCTTTGGAAACGCCCGTCTTTCCCCGCCAGATCTCCAGGTTCACCGGTTCCCACAACTTTGTTTTGGCGGAACGGTAGGCGGCATCAAGCACGGCATTGACAACATAGCCATCATAAAAAGTTTCCTTCGGAGGACGGCCCTGTTCCATGGCATCGAACATATCTGCAAACATGTGATTGTATCCGAGCTCATTCAATTCATCTCCAACCGGGAACAACCACCCGGTATTACTCTCAGCTTTTTCGGCCAGGTAATCGGCGCTTTTTCCGGTGGTGAACATTTCGAACCCAGTCCGCAAAAAGCTGTTGATCCAGATCGTT
>DASPJC010000436.1:0-2723 GCA_035628815.1 Ohtaekwangia sp.
AAGGACTTACAAATGCAACGCGGTATGCAATCCTCAACGCGAACTATATCAAGGCGCGGCTGGAAGGCCATTTTAAAATCCTGTACACAGGATCGCAGGGCCGCTGTGCCCATGAAATGATCGTCGACTGTCGGGACTTTAAAAAATCAGGTATCGAAGTGGAAGACATTGCCAAGCGCCTGATGGATTACGGATTCCACGCGCCCACCGTTTCATTTCCAGTAGCCGGTACGTTGATGATTGAACCAACGGAAAGCGAACCGAAAGAAGAGCTCGACCGCTTTTGCGAGGCCTTGATTGAGATCCGGAACGAGATACGGGACGTTGAAGAAGGTCGTGCCGACAAACTTAATAATGTGTTGAAGAATGCGCCGCACACGGCTGCTGTTATTACCGCGGATGCGTGGGACAAGCCGTATAGCCGTCAGCAGGCAGCCTATCCCCTGCCTTATGTCAGGGCCGCAAAATTCTGGCCCGCGGTAAGCCGGATCGATAACGCCTACGGTGATCGCAACCTGATGTGCAGTTGCCTGCCGCTGGAGGATTATGCCGTAACAGAAGCAGCAACCGTTTAAACAGCACGCTCAAAATACAGGATAGCCCGAGGTATCGGGCTATTTTTTTTTCAGGGGTATCCCCTATCTTTAACACACCCAATAACTCATTAACCGGGATCTGTTATGAAAAAGAACCTCCTGCTGCTGTTTCTCATCTCCTGTTGTCTTTCGGCCTATACACAATCGCTGTGGCTGCGCTATCCTTGCATTTCCCCGGATGGAAAGCGCATTGCGTTCAGCTATAAAGGTGATCTTTATACCGTACCGTCAGAAGGGGGAGTCGCCGCTCCCCTGACGCTTCATGAAGCCTACGACTATGCCCCCGTCTGGTCACCCGACAGCAAACACATCGCGTTTGCATCAAACCGTTTTGGAAATTTTGACATCTACCTCGTACCGGCTACAGGAGGTGATCCTAAACGCCTGACCATCCATTCCGCCGGAGAAACTCCTTCTGACTTCTCCCCGGATGGAAAGCATGTCATCTTCAGCGCACACATAGAAGACCTCGCTTCAAACCTTCAAATGCCGAATGTCGGGCACACCGAATTGTACAGCGTTCCCATTGATGGCGGTAAAATCAAAATGGTCAAGCCAACCGTGGCGATCGACGCACGGTACAGCCGGGACGGCAAGCAGATCATTTTCCACGACTGGAAGGGATATGAAGATGATTGGCGCAAACATCATACATCAAGCGTAACGCGCGACATCTGGTCGTACGATGTTGCCGCGAAGAAACACACGCAGCTTTCATCCTTTAAAGGAGAAGACCGCAACCCGGTGTTTTCACCGGATGGCAAAGACATTTTCTTTTTAACGGAACAGTTCGGCGACTTTAACGTGGCACGACTATCTGTCGCTTCACCCCAAAATGTCACAGCGGTCACCGACCACCAAAACCATCCGGTTCGGTTCCTGAGCATTTCGAATGACGGCACATTGTGCTACACGTTCAATGGCGAACTCTATACGCGCCGTGCGGATGGTAATACATCGCAAAAACTAAATATCTCTATCCCGCTGGAGGACCGCGAAAAAAACCAGGAGTTTTTAAAGATGTCCGGAGGTGCCACGGAATTCAGTCTTTCTCCCGATGGAAAGGAACTTGCGTTGATTATTCGCGGTGAGGTATTCGTGGTTTCCACCGAACACGGCACCAGCCGGCGCATCACCAACACACCGGAGCAGGAAAGGACCGTCAGCTTTAGCCCCGATGGAAAAGCGTTGTTGTATGCAGCGGAAAGGAACGGCAGCTGGAAAATCTACCAGACGCGACGCATGCGTGCAGCGGAGAAACTTTTCGCCCTGTCCACCATCCTTCGGGAAGAGCCGGTCTTGGAAAGTGACAAGGAAGCGTTTCAACCGAAATATTCTCCCGACGGAAAAGAGGTAGCATTCCTCGAAGAGCGTACGACATTGAAAGTGATCAACCTTGCCACGAAACAGATCCGCACCATCCTCGATGGAAAATTCAATTACTCCTATGCCGACGGCGACCAGTGGTACGATTGGTCACCCGACGGGAAATGGTTCCTCGTTTCCATCCTCAGCAAAGGCCGGTGGTCGTCAGAAGTTGGCCTGGTGGACGCGCAGGGAAAACAATCGCTTGTCAATCTAACCAACAGCGGCTATGAAGACGGTGGGCCGAAGTGGATGCAGAAAGGAAAAAGTATGATCTGGTTCACCGACAAATACGGTATGCGCAGTCATGGCAGCTGGGGCTCGCAGGGCGATGTATACGCCATGTTCTTCACTAAAAAAGCATGGAACGAATTCCGGTTAAACAAAGAGGAGTTTGAACTCCAAAAAGGAGATACTGCCAGAGACGATACGGCTATCGCTGACAAGGAAAGTCGTAAGAAAGACAACAAGGGTAAAGAAGTCGCTAAAAATGAAAAAGCTAAAACGGATCCTGTCGTGATCGAACTGGAAGGTATCGAAGACCGGACGGTACGACTGACCATCAATTCATCGGACCTGAATGATGCGGTGCTTTCTCCGGACGGCGAACAATTGTACTACCTCGCGCGGTTCGAGAAAGGTTACGACCTGTGGGTGCATAAGTTCCGCGAAAAAGAAACCAAACTGCTGGTGAAGCTTGAAGGTTATACCGGCGGCCTCCAGATCGACAAGGAGGGGAAATTTTTGTTCGCCATATCCGGC
>DASPJC010000437.1:0-2042 GCA_035628815.1 Ohtaekwangia sp.
GTCCTGGGTACTTTGTAATCTTTTCCGTTGTTTCAAAGCTTTGTGCGGGCCTGCCCCGGCGATATGCGTTTGCCGGCAGGCAGGTTCAACTCCTGCCTCAGGGTAGTTTCTTCTTTCTTCTTCCGGTAAGACCATTGCGTGCGGGCAGGCTTCAAATTCCGTCCATTACATCGTACGCTTTATATGTTTCTTTGTTGACATGAGGGCCAGTCTCAGCGCCCTGCCACATACCTTCTTGGTAAAGCAAATTTTATTGATTCGCTATCCGCCCATGTGCATGTGCAAAGGAGCGCAATGATATTAGTACTGCGCGCTTGCACAGACCTCGTATACCCTTCCCGAGCCTTTTTTTAATCCTTACCGGCGATCCTTTCAGCCACCTGTGCCGCGCTCGCCAAAGCAGCTTCCACCGTCCCCATTTCCGGCCCGGCATAATATGCCTCTCCGGCAAAATAAACCGTGTCGTCGACCGGTTCAGCCAGTACCTTCAGCGCTTCGGTTGTATCCAGCGTCTTGTAGGCATAGGCTCCCATCGAAAATGGATCGTTCGCCCAGTTGACGACCTTTGCGGCATGAATGCGCTGTTGCAGCTCACGCTCTTCGCAGGCAAAAAGATAAGCGAGCGAGTGAAGGCCATCCGCCAGAAGTGTTTCATGATTTTTATGGATCCCCTGCGTCACGGGCCCCGCCAGCCATCCCGTTAACAACGGAATAGATCGCGGTTTTTGTGTCCACCAGGTCGGTATCGTTGCATCGGAAAAGAGGAAGTGCAGACCTGACATGGCGCGGAGATTTTTTGCCTCCTTTTCCCAGAAGGCATCTTTGAACTCAAACAGAAATTTCAGGACGCCACCTGTCTCGATCTTGTTAACGGCACGGCTATGCTCAACCAGCGGCGGGATAAACTTTGCCCTCCCGGTCCGCAGAACCGCGGGAGGAATCGTAACGATCACTTTGGCGCTGATATACCGTTCCCCGCTCTCCGTTACCATTTCCGCATATCCGCGCTTCCAGCGAACCTCTTGCACAACGGCATTGTGATGAAAAATAACGTCATGCTCCAGGCACCTGCGATGGAGATACTCCATTAACTGACCATAACCACCCTTTGGATGATAGCCTGTTATATCATCGTTACCCGACCACTCATCGCGCAGCGCAAAGGCACTGGCCTTCGTTGCATCGGCGGCATCATAGCCCTGAACAAATTGAAGAATGGATTCCCGCAGAGATTTGTGTTCTTCACCGCCAAAATATCGTGTCAGAAATTCAGCGATGGTCATGTCCTCCCGCAGGCTCTTGAGTGACCGTATCACCTCGTCCCATCCTGCTTCGAAGAAGCTGCCCGGCTCCAGTTGGCCGTTATCGACTTTCCATACGGCGCCATGTCCTTTGTAATGTGAAACATCGGCTTCACCCATCAACGCCTTTGTCAACGGAAGGTCGCCATGGATAAATTCCGCACCCGCTTCCACCGGCCCGGAAAAATTTCTTCCTGCAAGGGTATGAATACGTCCTCCGATACGGTTGCGGGCCTCAAGCACTACGACAGATTTACCGGTGTGGCTCAATTGCCGTGCTGCATGAAGCCCTGACGCACCTGCGCCAATAATGATAACATCGATCATGCGTTTATTAATTCAAATGGACCGGCAAGCTCCCGGACCGTTAACAAAATACAATTGATTTCGATGATTAAAAAGATGCGCGTAGTAACATCCATTCGTGTGATGATAACCCCCGAACGAACGATGTCACAACACCCAATGGAGATTCAGCGCGCAGGGTTGATCCGCAGGCTGCAATATAATTTGCCGACAGGCGTTTTAAGCGTTCGTACGGCATTCATTCTCTCTGAATATCGTACGGCCTATACGCAGAACGAATTTGACAAGCGGCGAAGGAAGTGGTGATTTCTCTCTTCACACGTGTTTATCAATTTCTACAGTCAGCGATGCCGGCGGCGTTGAAACAAAGGCATTAGGTTTTTAAAACAGATTGTGAAACAACCATATAAAGCAATGGCGAAAACGAAAGACAGA
>DASPJC010000438.1:0-6490 GCA_035628815.1 Ohtaekwangia sp.
TAAAGGCAACTGTCCAGCCCGTGCAGGGATTATAAAATTCATAAATCCCTTCGCTGTATTCAAATACATAGGTCGTGCCGCCTTCGGTAATCGCATTCAAATAATTATTGACGTTCTCAAGGTTCGCATCGGTAGTCGCATTCTGAGGGAACAGGGTAACCGTGGGCGCGAAGTCAAATTCGATTCTGTTGTCCGTAAGCGAGGCGGTGAATTCGCGTAAAGCCCACACGGCAGTACCGTCGGCGTTGACAATATAGAATCCCATGGCGTATAGCCCGCCGGAATTATAGTACAGCTGCATCTGTTGTGCTCCGGCGATATCCTGTGCGATCTCATTTCCCGCCGAGAATCCGTTGAAAAAAACATTTTGTATCGGTGTGCTGTAAAAATCGGACAGGGTTGTAAACTTGATTCCGCTGACATCGACGAGCGTCGGCTCCAGCGTGATATCGTCACCGGTGCCTGTGGTTCCCTCCATGACATGGGTGGGTATGGGATCAGCACAAGCATTGATCTCGGAAGCCGCGAGATCGTCATCGAACGCAATGCTTTCAAGGGAAATGTTATTTCCGAAGAATGTTCCGGTCAGGGGCTCATCCAGGACAATGGTATTGCCTTCAATTACATACGGTGAACTGAAACCGACGTTTTGCGCGCTGGCTGTCGTCGTTTTCCGGGATACCCCTTTAATGTAAAGTGTTCGGCGCAACTCATCAAGCGAAAGGTAGAAAGCTAGGTCCATATCCTGGTAAGTAAGTTTCAGGGTTGGAGAAAAATTGTCGAGGTCGTCTGCGATCTCATTGAGATTGGCGGATAATTCCATTCCCAGCAAATTGATGTCCGCGGGTGACGCCTCTTCGAACAGCAGAATCGTGGCGTTCGAGGGATCACTTTTGCTTCTGAAGACAAGTTCATTATCCGGTGTCTTGTTCGCATAATCAAATTCATACTCTGCCAGGAACGTAGCCTGATCCTGTTCGAACAGGAAGCTGAAGAACGAGTAGCTCTCAATAATGAGTTCCAGCCCCAGCGAGCTGTCGATGCGATAGGTCATCGTTTGTTCGTAAAATTCGCCGTCGTTACTGCCGAGATCGGATCTGATGGTCACGGTGTTGTCTTCCCCGAACTTCATCAGCACGTAAAAAGATCCGGAACCGGATTCGGGCCTGTATTTTACGATCCAGCCATTAGCCGGCGCTGTCAGGTCGCTTTTCAAACTGGCGATAGCCTCTGCGGCCCGTACGTCTGACGGTTTATCGAAGATATTCACATCGTCGTCCTTACAGGATGCCAGCACGACAAGGAGTGCCCAGAGAACTGAAAATAATCCCTTCTTCATCATTGCAATTTAGCTTGTATTATGTCCCTTACTTGCAGCAGGTCAATGCCGGTGTATTGCTGGTAGTGGGTCAGTATTGCATTATATTTTTTTCTCAGCAGGGCCCGGCCGCTGTTGCGCCTTTCGCAATCTGCCGTGACACAATCCGGTTCATCGTTAATATACACTTCATAGAATTCCGGGTGGTATAACAGGTGGGCTACGGTTTCGGCAAAGTCTTCATTGAAGGAACTGGTGGCATAAGGCGAGACAAATCCCCGCTCCAGGGCCTCCACTTCCGGCAGGTTGTACCAGGATCCGGCCGACGTATATCCCTGGGGTGAGATCTGCTGAAAGTTCGGCGGCAAGTTGAAATTCTGATGAACAATGTGCGCAAATTCGTGATAGATCGTACCCAATTGAAGGAATACCCATTCCGGGTCTTCAGGGTCGATCAGGTTTACTACCGTGAGCGTTATGCGTGCGCCGGCGTCGGCGGTGCCCAGGGTAACGGTGCCATCCGTGTTATAGATCGGTGACCCGATCAGGACGATTTCCGCAGGCACATACCGCTTGAAGAACTTCTCCCCATTGGGTACATTGACGAAAGGTTCGATCCAGAGCTCCCGTAAAAAGTCGAGCATAGGTTCTACCGCGTCCCTTCTTGGCGGCACCACGCGTTTGTTTCCTTCAACATAACGGTCAACGAATTTGTAACGAACGGCAATCCCGTACTTGTCAGCAAACTCGTTACGGATCAGGACATCCAGCGGATCTGTTGACAGGGGCTGGGTCTTTACCGGGCTGGATACCGACTCGTCGGGTAAGCATCCGATAACCAGGAGAAGCCCTGTCATAAGGATCGACAGGATCGTTGGTTTGATATGGAATATTTTGCTTTTCATGTGCACTATCTTGGATTGGGTTCGAGACCGCCCACGTCAATGGCGGCCTGCGGTATTTGTAAAACTTTGCGATCGTCGTCATCGTCAAGCTCGATCGTGCTATTGTCGCCCAGCATGTGTTCAACGGGTATTTCGAATCGTTTGATATCAAACCACCGAAGTCCTTCGTGTATAAATTCCTTCTGTCTTTCGTCGAGGATAAACTGAAGGGTAGCAAGGGCGTCGTTGCTGGTGCCGTAATAATTGCGCAGCGACGTCTGCGTAACCGGAGGATTGCCGGCGTACCGTTTATTGACGATAATTTGCAGATCTGCGCGTGCCTTGCTGAGATCATTCGCATACACATAAGCCTCAGCTCTGTTCAGGAGTACTTCCTCTCCCCGGAAGGCCGGGAAAATCGTATAGTTCAAGCCTACATTGGAGGTTAAGCTTGACCTTTCAAACAGGAATTCAAACTTGCCCAATGCCAATCCGTCGTCGCCGCGGACGAAAATGGGATAGCGCAGGCTCGTCCGTACATCGTCCGCGTTCCAGGGATTGAAATTGAAGATTCCGCCCAGGAGGTTTGCGTCCGGCCAGTATCCGGTCGTCACGTGATAATTGGATACAATGCGGATCAGCAGCAAATTGCTCTGATCGGTCGGTGAAGTGTAAAGCTGCAGGAAGTCGAGCGGCTCGGCATATTCATCCAGTAAGGCCTGGACGTCTTTGATGAATACGTCAGGGTCGCCGCCCAACATATCAGAGCTGTAGTCGATGCACTTTTCCGGCTCACCTTTGAAAAGATAGAACCGGGATGCGAACGCCAGGGCTGCGTTTCTCGTAAAATGAAACTTCCCGGAATTGGCGTAGAAGCTGCCATCCACGAGTTCAAGTCCCTGTTCCAGGTCATCTTCAATCTTGCTGTACACTTCTTCGATGGTCTGCCGTGTATATTTCTTGATGAACTCGGTTTCCGGTTCTTCAACGTACGGTACACCGGGACGCCGGTCGGCCCTGCTTTCAGTATAGTGCTCGGCGAACATGTTGACGAGCATAAAATGGCCATATGCGCGGGTAAGGTAGGCTTCGCCCTTTACAGCGTCTTTATGTGCCTGATCCCCGGGAAGCTCATCAATTACCGCCAGCACTTCATTGGCGTGCGCGATGGCGTCGTAGGTGGATGTCCAGAAATTGGTGGGCGTGTCCTGATTAACACTGCTGATATCTTCCCATGCATAGGCTTCGTCGTGCTCCGGAAGCTTTAGCGTTCCCGTTGTAAACGTTACGTTGTCACTCATCCATTCCGTGAAATTATAACCGGCGCTGGAGTAGGCATTGGTGAGGAGTTGTGCTGCTTTTTCCGGCGTATCGAGATCGACGCGATTATCCGGATTTTCTTCAAGGAACGAATTGCATCCCATGAGAAAGAGTGCGAGGGCGGGTGCGTATATTTTTTTTCCGATGCTTTTCATGCTGCAGGTCAACTTAAAATCCTATGGTTATTGCTGTTGTGATAAGTTTGGGCTGAGGCAAGGCCACGCCGCCAGCGGAAAAGAACTCAGGATCCTGTCCGTTCAATTTGCTGTCTGAATACAACAGGAAAAGGTTTTGCGCTTCGATCGAAACCTGTGCGTTGTTGATCCCGATTTTCCGGACCAGCGTATTGGGCAGGGTATAGCCGAGGCGTATCGACTTCATGCGTACGTAAGTTCCGTCTGCCGTGCGGGCTGTACTTTTGTTGTACAGGTCGTAAGCACTTTGATAATTTGCGCTTTCCTTATCCAAAGTTTCCTGGTCCAGAATCACCGGGATGTCTGTGAACTGTTCGTCACCGGGAACAGTCCACCGGTTTACAAAGCTTTTCGATAAGGAACTGAAGTCCGTATAGCGCGGGCTGAAAGCATCATCGAGCCTGATCTTGTAATCGAACTTAAAGGACAGGAATACGCTAAGGGAAAAATTCTTGTAACTAAACATGTTGTTCAATCCGCCGGCGCCCCGCGGTTCCGCGGAGCCTTCATACTTCAGGATGCTGGCCAGATTATCGCGGTCCTGCAGATCATAATTATACACGATTTCACCGTTCCCGTCATAGAACGTGGGGATGCCGCGGGCGTCCAGACCGGCAAAGCGGGTTGAGAACAAGCCGCGGCGCGGTCCGCCAAGCACTGCCGCACCACCCTGTACAATGGCATCGCCGATCCGGGGATTAAACTCCAGCCGGGTAATCCGGTCGTGACTATAACCAACGTTAAAACTGGTCGCCCAGGTGAAATCAGCCCGCCGGAGATTCAAGGTGTTAATGGAAAATTCAAATCCACTGGATTGCATGTCGGCATAATTGCCATTCTTGAAGGCATTGCCGCCGACACCGCTGGTCTGCAGCAACCCGATGAGGTCGTATGAGTTCCGCTGATAGAAGTCAACTGTTCCCGCGACGCGATTGTTGAAGATACCATAATCAAACCCGATATTGAATTCCTTCAATTTTTCCCACGTCAGGTCTGAATTTTCAAGATCCTGAATATACAGGTATGTTTCAACATCAGTTGGACGGAGGGTTACGCCCGAGCGTATGTTGAGCAATGCACTGGTATTCGGCCCGAGATTCGCAGATAGTCCATACGTTGCCCTGAGTTTCAGGAAGTCCAGCCACGGTAAATCGATAAAATCCTCCTTATCAATATTCCAGGCGCCGCTGACGTTCCAGGTAGGAAGGTATCTTGCTTTTATCGATTTGCCCAGCCGGTTCGAGCCATCATACCGGATGGTTCCATTGAATACATACTTTTCGTTAAAAGCGTACCCTGCGTTCAGGAAGATGCCGGCAAACCGTTCGCGGTCTGTCCCCAGCGCGTAGGTCTGGATCCCCTGCCTGTTGAGAAAATCGATCATGGCCGGATCGGTATTGACAATGCCGCCATTTTCATAGACAACACCAATGCCATCCGCTCTTCTGCTCTCGCGGTTTGTGAATTTTATTTCCTGCCCGGCCAATATGCTGATGCTGTGCATGACATTAAAGGTATGCGACCAGGTTACGCTGTTCCGGATGTAGTAGTAAAGCAACTCATCCTCATTTACATTGTTAAAACCACCTTCCGGCAAAATCACCTTTGGTTGTGATGTTGGATCGTCCGGATCCCTGAATAACAGGGGATTGGCATCCTCGATGTACTGCGTGCCGTTGGCGCGGTAAGCTTCCGCCTGGTTGGATCGCTCGTGGATCACGTGTTCCCTTTTGGTGGTGGCATAGCGCCCCTGTATTGTACTCCGGAAATTCAGATTCTCGTGAAATTCATAATTGATATCGGCTTGCGTGGAGATGTCGCCCACATTGACGTTGATGAAATTCAGTTCCAGTTCCTCGATAATATTAAAAGGAGCATAGTTCCTTCTGAAGTATTCCAGTTCGCCGTTGCTGTCGTACGGCCGGATGGAGCGACTCGTGTTGAGCGCGTAGCTTAAAGGATTGATGTCGAAGTCCCTTCTGAACCTTCCCGTGATCGGATCGAAATCGCGGTTCTGTGTTCCGGGCACTTTTTGATCCCGGAAGTTTGCCGTAAGCTTCAGGTCGAGGGAAAGTTTTTCCGACAGCTGAAAGCTGTTCTTTGCCGTTGCCGCATACCGCTTTACATTGTCTGCGATCGTTTGGCCGTTATCGTTTAAAAAACTCAGCGAGTAGTAGCTGGTGTGTTTTTCGGTACCGGTGGTCAGGCTTACAGAATGCTGTTGTTGCAGCGAGTAATCTCTGAAAAGCACGTCGAACCAGTCGGTGTTGGCGGTTTCATATTGATTCAGGAATGCCTCATTCGGCGTTTCGTTTGGACCCCAGGGGATTTGATGCTCGGAGATCAGCGTAAACATCTTTCCCATCGCACCGTAATTCTGGGCCTTGACGGACGTCGTAACGTCAATCAAACCTTTTTCATACATCTCCCGGTAGACGGACATCTCATCGACGGAATTCAGAATGTCAAACTGATTATACGTCGGACGCAGGTGTAAAGAAAAGCTGCCGGAATAGTTGACCCGGGTCTGACCGCTTTTACCTTTTTTGGTAGTAATGACGATCACGCCGTTTTTCGCACGCGTTCCATAGAGCGCCGTGGCGGAGGCGTCTTTCAGGATTTGAAAAGACTCTATATCATCCGGGTTTATACCGGCGATGGAAGACGTGGTAACGGTGTTCGCGTTGCCCGTGATGATATCATCGGCCGTGGCGGCATTGAGATCCTCAAGGATCACACCATCGACAACCATCAGCGGTTGGGTATCGCCGTTG
>DASPJC010000439.1:0-3907 GCA_035628815.1 Ohtaekwangia sp.
CTCGGGGTAGATACTGTAGCCAATGCAATCGGGACGCTCCGGGTGGATAATCTGGGCATGGAGCGGATCGGCGATTCACTCGCATGGCGGGAATCAGATTTGCTGCTCAGCAACATGGCGATCCGTCTTCCGAAAGAACTGTACGCGTTCAAGGTCAAGTCACTTAAACTTGGACTGGCCGATAAGGTATTTGAAATGGACTCCATGGCGATTATTCCGACGGTAAGTCGCCGCAATTTCATGAAGCAATACGGCAAAGAGATAGACTACATCAAAGGCATTATCCCGTACATTCGCATCAGCGGCCTGACCTTGCGCGGCAAGCCATTGCTCACCATTAACGCCGAAAAAATTTCATTGAACCTCAGGCTGGAGGTGTACCGTGATAAACGATGGCCTTTCATCAAAGATTATTACACGGCGTTGCCCATTCATTCTTTACAACGCCTTCCGATTCACCTTAAAATTGATACCATACAACTCTCTGACAGCTTTGTATCGTACGAAGAGTTTCCTGAAAAGGGCGACTCGGCGGGCGGTGTTTTCTTTGACAAACTGAATGCAACGATCGCTTCCATTAACAATGATCCGGCGTTCCAGCAAGCGAGTAATATGAAAGCATCGGCACAACTGATGGGCAAAGGTGACCTGGTCGTGAACTTTACCTTTCCATATGATACGCTTCAGGCATATGGCGTATCCGGGTCGTTACAAAATTTTCCGTTGGTGAAACTGAACAGTATGCTGGGACCGGCGGCCAAGGCGAGGATTGAGTCCGGCGTTATGACGAATCTTAAGTTCAATTACCGGTACAACCCTACCCGTGCGGATGGAGAAGTTGAATTAAACTACGAGAACCTGAAGGTGTTGAGTCTTCGGGAGAACAACAAGAACGAAGCATCCGTCGATGTGCTGAAAACGCTGCTGGTCAGCGCACTGATCCGGAAGGATATGGATGAAACGGTGCGGGAGGACAAGAAAACGGGCACAGTCCTTTTTTACCGTGACACCAAGCGATCCGTCCTCAATTACTGGTGGAAATCGCTTTTCTCCGGTATCAAATCGGCTTATAACATTGACAAACTGCAGGAGCGGTTTGCGCCAAAAAACGGAAAAAAGAAAACTGACCGGACCAAAAAACGCAGGAACAGTGAAAAGAAATAAATCACACGAACAGATCGGAACTGAGGTATCGGTCGCCCCGGTCACACACGATAAAAACAATCACCCCGCGCTCAATCTCTGAGGCTATTCGCATGGCCGCGCTCAATGCACCGCCGCTGCTCATGCCCGCAAGAATGCCTTCTTCCCTGGCAAGCCGTTTTGTATAGATGCGCGCATCAGCTTCAGTGACATCCAGGATCCTGTCTACGCGTTCAGGTTCAAAAATTTTCGGAAGGAATTCGGCGGACCAGCGACGGATCCCCGGGATGCAGGCATTATCGGCCGGCTGTGTTCCGACAATGGTAACATGGGAATTCCTTTCCTTCAGGTATCGCGAAACGCCCATAATGGTACCGGTCGTGCCCATGGCGGAAACAAAATGTGTAACACTTCCCTGGGTATCGTTCCATATCTCCGGACCGGTTGTTTCATAATGGATCCTGTAATTGTCGGGATTGGCAAACTGGTTGAGCATATGATATCCTTCCTTGGCGACCATTTCTTCGGCGCGTTGCCTTGAATATTCAATGGTGCGCTCCGCGGGTGTGAGGATTACGTTTGCCCCGTAGGCTTCCATGGCCAAAACCCGCTCACGTGTGGAATTGTCAGGCATCAGCAATGTTATCTCCAGGCCCATGATCCGGGCGATCATCGCCAGCGCAATGCCTGTATTGCCACTGGTAGCCTCCACGAGTTTATCCCCGCGGCGGATCTCACCGCGGTCAAGTGCTCCTTTTATCATACCATACGCGGTCCGGTCCTTTACGCTTCCGCCCGGGTTGTCGCCTTCGAGCTTTCCATAAATGGTGACATTTTTATTTACCGGTATATGTTGCAGCACAACCAGGGGCGTATGGCCGATAAGCTGTTCAAGCTTCATGGATCAGGTGTTATTTGCGGTGAGAGTTCGTAGCATGGATGTGTTTGTTGTTGCGGGCGCCCCCGGATCACCTCCCCTGCTCGGGTTTGAAGACCACGAGATCTGTTTCATGAGTATCACCATTGAACATTTTTGCCTGGTAATAAATCTTGGAATGCGGCGGAACGCTCCTGGTAAGCCATACGTTGCCCCCCACCACGCTGTTGTGCCCAATGATGGTATCACCGCCGAGAATCGTCGCGCCGGCATAGACAACCACGTGATCTTCAAGCGTGGGATGTCGCTTGCGTTCGGCATCCTCCTTGTTTACACTCAACGCACCCAGCGTTACGCCCTGATAAATCTTGACGTGATTTCCAATTACGGTCGTTTCGCCAATGACAACACCGGTGCCATGGTCGATGCAAAAATGATCGCCGATGGTGGCATTCGGATGGATATCAATACCGGTCTTGCTATGTGCGTGTTCCGTTATAATGCGCGGTATCCCCTGCACGCCGAGCACGTGCAACTGGTGCGCGATCCGGTACGCGGCGATCGCATAGAATCCCGGGTACGTCCGGATTACTTCACTGCGGCTTTTTGCGGCCGGATCTCCTTCATACATGGCGGTGATATCATCCTGTATCCGCGTGAAAATTCCCGGTAATGCCTGGAAAAATTCAGCCGCAATTTTCGTTGGATTTCCGCCACCCGGCGCAGGATTGTTGCGGAGGAGGCGCTCAAGCTCCTTTTCGAGCCTGGTCATCAGCTGAAGAAACTGCTCTTCAGAAAGATGGGAAAGCTGCGTAAAATCCGCAAACAGTGCCCCCAGGAGCTCCACATAAAAATGTGAAACTTCGGCCGGCGAAGGACAGGTCGGGCATACCTGGTGCGAACGGTATAACTGTTGGTAAAAAGACTCGCTCATGTATCCAAAATAGATTTTCCGGCTGATAGGTTCAATTTGATAAAAATACAAACGAAGACTGTAACGCGTTGGACGGGATATTTTGGGAAACGCACCCGTCGCTCCTTCCGCGGTAACATTGTTATCCGGAAGGTACGAAACGGTATCCGGCTAAAAATAACGGATTATGCAATACTTTGGATGATACCCTCCTGGTCGCGCATGCGGAACCTGTCACCCTGGGATTTTCCCAGCAGCGCCTGTCCCATGGGCGATTCGGGCGACAGGGCAAAAAAATCGTTACCATCGACGCTAAGTTTACCGGCTGGAACTGAAATATAAAAGATCCCTTTGGTGGTCGTTACAACGCTTCCCGGCTGTATCATGGTATTTTTCTGCGCCGGGTCGAACGTATTCAGGATGCGTTGGGCGCGAATCGCTTCATTCAATTGTCCGGCAAGCTTTTCTACCTCGAGGTGCGCCATGGCCCGGGCAGTTTCGTATTTATCCCCGGCGCTGCTCTTTGTGTCCTCCTGCGAAGACTCTTCAACGGACCTGATCTCCTCCTGGAGGCGGTGAATCTTTTGAGCAATTATTTCCAGGCAAAGCCGGTGAATTCTTTGTTTAAAATCAAGCATACGTTATTGTGCGAATGATCCGCAAAGATATCAATACTACCCGCGTTTCCTGAAACGGGCAATGATCACGACGAGAATTACGATGACCACAACGACCGCAAAAATGCCGGTATAAAAGCCCGCTCCGAAAATGTCGCCGACCAGTTCGCAGCCGGATAGCATTGTTGCAAGGCAGAGGAAGAGAAGGTAGGATATATTTTTCATACTGTTTTTTTAAAGCTGCGAACTGAGCGTTAAGTACGCCACCAACTTCTGCTTATGTCGTGCCTTCCCAGGGCCTTAGTCACAAAGCCCAAGTCCCAGGCCTAAATCCTAAGGCCTAATGCCTAAATTCTA
>DASPJC010000440.1:0-3680 GCA_035628815.1 Ohtaekwangia sp.
CCTGGAGAAAAAAGGACAGGGCCGCGGCCTCATCTCGGTGTGCACCGGCGGCGGAATGGGCGTCGTAGCCATCCTTGAGCGGTAATGGCGTGAATCGCCTGCCACCCGCTATTGTAAAATAGCGAGGCGCAGCAGACCTTCCGTCGCTGTTAAACCCGCGTTGGAAAGGGCGCTTTTCTTCAGCTTGAATTTCAAGCGATCATCCTCAACAACAAAACTGATGGTCGCTCCCTTTTTAATCAGATCTTCCTCGGTCACAATCAGAATGCTGTTCGAGCCCACGGTCTCCTTTACGAGCGCAATGCTTTTTGAGTTCGACTCGGAAACATAAACAATATGACATTCACTGATATCGTGCGGGTCGGACAGCATTCGCAATTCAATGTCCTTTCCTGCAATTTTCTTTCCTTTCAGGGTGTTCTCCAACGCGTCGGTGATATCTGAAGCCCCGTAGACGCCAACAACAAAGACCACCGGATCGCGCGGCCATTTTACGTATTTGGCAAAGTTGTAGAGATAAGCAGCCTGAAGTTCACCGTATGACGAAGCCTGCGCATAAACGCGACCGACCATACACGTTGTCACGTATAGGAGCATGAAGAGCAACAGGCGGAATTTTATTGCCACAGTCAGGGTGCTTGATGTTCACATAAGTAATGTACAAAAGTCCGGTCCAACGGCGTGCGCGAACACCCTTCCGGCAAGAGCAAATGCAGGAAGCCATGATGGTTACAACCCTCACCGAACAAATTCAGAAAATCATTCATACTATTCTTCAACATCAAATTTGCACCGTTTAAACGGTTTTTTTTTAAGAGAAATTCTGAATTTCAAAAGTTATCTTTTTCCCCATGCTGTTTGCAAAGCATGCGCATTTTAACAGTGTGAGCAAATTCACTCAGGGTAAACCCCGAGATTAACTCAGTGGCGCCTTGATTGCGGCGCACATTTATAGCTCCGGCAGTCTAGTCAAATCAAAGATAACCAGATCATTGTTTATTATTGTAGAAAGCAGGGCAAGGGATCAGTTTGTGCTGCTTTTTACCAGTCTTTTTTCGTGTAAATTCATACATTATGGAAATCTCGTGCGCACCGCCCGCATGTGATCGGAGCTTCGAGATGGTAAAATCGTAACTGTAGCCGACGGTGAGGTTTTTCAGGTACAGGCCTGTGAAGAATATAACAGCGTCCTGATCGATATTATTTCCAGCATCCTTTGAAAAAGGTTTTCCCCGATACCAAATCCCTACCGCGACCGGATCAACATGGAAGTTCATCCCGAGATCCAGTTGCGACCAAAGAGGACCCTGGATCTTATAAATAAACGACGGTGTAAGGTACGGCAAGTGTGCCCGTCGCGATCGAATGAAATTAATTCTCATCCCACCGTGGATGGTCGTTTTCATAGGCAGCCGGCTATCCCCGTCTGTCACAGACAGGTTGGGCCTGTTCATATGCGCGAACGAGGCGCCCAGCCAGGCCCGCTTGGAATATAGAACAAATCCGGACGTAAAGTCAAAATATTGCTGTTTTTCGAGGTGATACAATTCCGGATCGAGCGATTGTCCATCATATTGCAACCCATCAGCTAAGCGAACCTTGCTCCTGTCCAACCCATTGGAACCGTACCCGAATGAAAGCCCGGGGGAAAAAACAAGATTCTCCGATAGTTTGATTTTATAGGAATAAAGTCCCTGAACGGCGGTTGACTGCCACCCGGCAGATCCCATCCTGTCGTTCATCGCCATGATACCGAATCCACTGCGCAGGTTTTCCGAGTAAACATCGTAGGATACTGAATATGTCGCGAACGCCTGGGGGAGACCCGGCCATTGTATCCTGTGATTCGCCACCAGACGATGACCTTCCGTAATTCCGGTGAAAGCCGGATTCAGATAAAGGGGCGCCTGGTAATATTGTGAAAACTGAACATCCTGCGCGTAAATTTCAGCCGTCACAAAACTCAGAAAGAAGAGTAATAATTTTTTCATTACCATTATCGGATGAGGGTGATATCGCCCATGCGGGTCACATGTTGGCCATCAGAGAGATGAACCAAAAGTTTATAGACGTAAGCACCGGCGGGCATAAGTTTTCCATTCTCATCATATCCATCCCAACCGGTATCCTGATCGTTGCTTTGGTACACCAGTGAGCCCCACCGATCAAAAATCTGAAGGTGGAAACGCGTCGCACTTTTCACCCGTGGCAAAAAGATATCATTGAACCCGCCCGCCAGCGCCATGCCGCCGGTGGGACCTTGAACATTCGGTGTGAATGCATTGGGTATTTCAAAATCACTGCCCTCCAGCACAACAACTACCTGCGTCACGGAATCATAACAAACCAATGGGTTTCCCAATGGCCTGTCGGAATTGCCATCTGGCATAGGATGGTTATACGCTGCAACCAGCGTTACATTGTACTCACCGGGCTTTTCAAAGGAAAAGTCAGGTTCAAAATCAAACGACGTGGCTTCATTGCCAAAGGTCCAGTGATAATCGCTGGCCCCGGCGGAATAATTGTAAAGTGCCAGGTCTGCACCGGACGCATACACCGGTGTCCGAATGGTGAAGTCTGCCGACGGCTTGTCGAAGATCGTTATCCCGTTAACAACGAGGGAATCCCGCGCGCCGGTCACTGTGTTTAGCGCGATCAGCCGGATCGTGTATTCGCCGGGGTTTACGATATGAAATACAGGGTCGGACAGGTTGGAACTGCTGACAGCGCCATGTTCGTCGTAGATTGTCCAGGCGTAACTATCGGCGCCGGTTGACTCATTCCGCGTAGCGATCTCCGCCGGGAAACATGCCGCCGCGGGGGTGAATTGGAAAGATGCATCCAAAACCGGTCGCCGGATATGGACTTGTTTGGTAGCGACGCCTCCGGAACAGCCCGTGTTTATTTCCTGTGCGGTGAGAATGATATCTGCATGCTGAAAATCCACATCAACCCTACCCATCGACGGGCTTTGCTGCAGGAACGCGCCACCTTGAGACAGATCAGACGCATGGCGAACCTCCCAGGAATACGTGGACGATGGTGAATTATCAGGTGTTACTGTGAACAATACGTTCTGTTCATCCGGGTCAACCGTATCAGGCCCGAGGATTTCCGGTGTTACCGCAGTTTGAGAAACGGTAATACTTTTCTCGATGATTGGAGATGTACACCCGTTTAATTCTACCTGCAGGCGGAGCTTGCCATGGTATGGATGAAGGAATTGCAGCATGGCAAAAAAGTCGTCTTCTTCCCCGCCCCCGAAGACCTGGAGTCCCTCCTGGTCGATCTCCCAGAAGTACTGTGCCCCTGACAGGGGCGTCACCTGATAGATCTCCAGCGGCCATTGCCCGTTCTCCGTTTCGCTTAAACAAAAAGATTCCCTTCCCTGTATCAGGGCAACAGCGGGGCGGGGATTCACGACGAGTGTTAGCCGCGCTATGGCTGGGCATGACCGTTCGGTTTCTGTTCGAACCACACGGGCAAATACGGAGGTCGTACGATCGACGGAGACCGGTGCGGTGATGGGAGATTCGTTCAACGTTGCGTCAAGTTCGTTGTTATGCCACGTAACCGACACGTTGTTTTCCTTTGTGACGGCAGCAATACAGGTGTCGTCGGTCAGGTTTATGGCTGTCGCGCGATACGTTCCCGGTGTATCCTCGCAGACTGCGAGAACA
>DASPJC010000441.1:0-4671 GCA_035628815.1 Ohtaekwangia sp.
GTAGCGGTATTGATGCCTGACGTGAAGTCGACACCATAAATATTGCTGCCGCAGATCCACTCTTCCGTACTCATTCCTGGTTCTACCCATGACCAGTCCGTTGTAACCGGTGGCGAGCCGAGCCGATAGACCAGGTCGTTGGTGAGCAGTTGTTTATCCTCTTTTGCCAGGATAATGACACGCCATGGCAGGGGCTGATGACCGGCAATGTAGGCGATATAGTCTTTTCTGCTGATAGCAACCGGTTGTTTGAATTCCCCGCCCCGCACTTCCAGCTGGTCGGGATAGGCGGCAAAGACGCCATGTAACGCTTTTCCATTACTTCCCGCCAGGAACATTCCCGGATAGTTCCACAGATCTGACTCGGTTATCACAGCTTTTATACGGCCCGCCACGAGCACCGGCGTAAATCCCATGGCGGAAGATGCAATCGTAGACAGTGTTACTTTGCGGTAAGGTTCTTCAAAGGATGTGTGGAAGATATCGACATCATCCCGCTTTTGCATCTGCGGAAAATATACCGTATCGTTGGCCGCAAAGCGGAAGGTTGCAATTTCACGGTTGATGTATAACGAATCGGTGGTGCTACTAACAAACCGGTAGGCGACGCCATCATCGTAGGCGCGGAAGATCAGTGAATAGGATCCTTTGAACTGTAATTCAAGCTCGTTGAAGTGGTCAGGAATAAGGGCACGTTTGAAGGGTACCGGGTTTACAATCGTCTCCTTAACCGTGCGTTTCCGCTGGCGGGATACCGTGGCGTTGATCCCCCATTTGGAAGCGTTGGTGAGAACGGCAATCGTTGATGGAGCGATGACGGGTGTTTTGTTTACCGAAACGGTGTAGTAGACCGAATCGGCCACACGCACGGAAATAGTAATATCACCGGTTGGTGATTCAAGCTGAAACATTTTCTGCGCATCCGATAAAGACGGGAAGAGTATCAACGCTAAAACCAGGACGTATTTTTGCATCGGCGATTTCAATTGCTATTGATTCTTCAGACTTCGTGCCGGGTTGGCCATGGCTGCCCGGATAGATTGCCCGGCGATCGTAAGCAGCGTGGCAAGAAGTACGACCACCCCTGGCAGCACGATCATCCACCAGCGGATATCGATCCGGTAGGCAAATCCGTTTAACCATCGTGTCGTGATGTAATACACTAACGGAAACGCCAGTGCACAGCTTACCGCAATGAGTCTGACATAGCTGGAAGCGATCATCACCAGGATGTTCCAGACAGTCGCGCCAAGAACTTTCCGGACGCCGATCTCTTTGGTGCGTTTTACCATGGCGAGGGTTGCCATTCCAAACAGTCCGAGGCTCGCCACAATAATGGAAATGACGCTGAATACATTGAGCAGTTTTCCGAAAAGTTCGTCCGCGCGGTACTGAGCCTCGAAAAAACGGTCCATAAAATAGAACACAAACTGGTCGTTGGGGTAGTGTTTGTCCCAAACCTGCTGCAGTGTTTTCAGATAGTCGCCCTCCCGTGCCTGCACATGGAACGAATAGTAACCATACTCATAAGGATGACGGTGGAAGAACAATACGGGATTAATGGCTTTGCGCACTGACTCGTGGTGATAATCCTTCCACACGCCGATGATGATCATCGGTTTGCCTTCGTTGGTCAGGATGGTTGTGTTCACAGCATCTTCGGGGGATGGATAGCCCAACGCGATGGCTGCTGTCTCATTAATGAGGCAGGCGGTTCCGCCGGATTCATGTTCATTGAAGTTCCGGCCGCCGATCAGCTGCATGCCGAAGGTTTCCTGGTATCCTTCGTCAACCCACATTACCCAGAATGATTGCTTTTTCTCATTGACCGATCCAACGGCATGTATACCTTCGTCATGAAAGCGGATTTCCTGCCCGGGGACATTCATCGATGCCGTTGCCGACCTGAAGGCGTGGTGCTGCAATACTTCGTTCCGGAAAGCGGTGAACCGGGTATAGCGGAGCGAGTCTGAGTTGGTGGAAGCCGGCGCGCGCAGGGCGATCGTTTGCCGCGCATCAAACCCGGAATCATGCGCGCGCATAAACGCGATCTGTCTTCCGGCAATAATTGTTACGCCGACAATGCCGACCGCGAGGAACAACTGAAAAACCATGAGGCCCTGGTGAAGTACGTTGGCCCGCCCCTTCCCTGTTCCAAGTTTGTTTTTCAGGATGAGCGCGGGTCTGTATTTGGAGATGAAATTCGCAGGATAGCAAGCGATCAGTGTTGTCACGGCCACAAAGGCGGTAAAGTACGACGCCAAGGTCACAATGTTATCACGCGCAAAGGTCCTGTCGGAAGAAAGTATGCCCGACAACGGGCCGCTGACGAGCGCATAGAGTCCATAACCGGTCAGGAACGTTGTGGTTGCAAGGATGAAGGCCTCGAGGAGAAATTGTTTGCTGATGGCTACGCGCGTGGCACCAAATACCTTCCTGACGCCGATTTCATCAGCGCGCTCAATGGCGCGGGCGAGGGAAAGATTGATGTAGTTGATCCAGGCAGCGACAAGGATAAATATTGCCAGTGAAACAAGTGTATACAGCAGTGTTTTGTTGACACCCGGGTTGATCTCACCCGAAAGCGTTGTCGAAAGATGAAGGTCTTCATACGGACGGAGTGCGTACCGACCGGTATGTCCACGCTTTTCAAGTGAGGTGATGTGATCGGCGGCAATCCGGGTCAATGCCTGGTCAACGGTTGCTATATTCGCTCCGTCCCGGAGTTTGACGAACGTAAAGGCCCCCGGGTGGTTGAACGAACCGTCTTTCGAAGCCCAGCCATTGAAAGTCATGGTGGACCAGGAGATCAGAAAATCATAATTGACGGAGGTATTGGCAGGGATGTCTTCAAAAACGCCAGTCACGGTAAAGACAAGGTTCTCATTGAAGTAAAGTATCTTTCCGATGGGATCCTGTAGCCCGAAATATACTTCCGCCTGTGACCTGGACATGACCACCGAATGTGGCGCAACAAGCGCATGGTCGGCAGACCCGCTAATCAGGTTTACGGGAAAAACTTTAAAAAAGGAGCTGTCGGCAAACAGGATGTCCTGGTCCACCAGCCTGACCGTCTCGTTAAAAACAAATGCTTTCTCATGGTAGATCCGGGTAACAGCTTCCGCTTCCGGAACATATTCGTGTACGAGCAGGGCGGCGCGGTCATGCGTACGCGCCGTTTGCAACACCGCCTGCCCGTGTTGATATTCGTAATAATCGATGCGGAAGATGCGATCACCATCCTTGTAAAATTTGTCGTAGCTGAACTGATGGCGGACGTATCCCGTCAACGCCAGGAAGACAGCGATGCTGATGGAGAGTCCGATGATATTGATACCTGTGAAAAGCTTGTTGCCGGTCAGGTTTCGAAACGCAATGATCCAGTAATGTTTGAGCATAGCAGAAGTTTAATTGAAAATACGATAATTCATTAACATTTGAATAGTGGATCATAATTCAAGGACTTAGGAATTGGGCCTTAGGCCTTAGGACTTAGAAAGGGTTGATGTTTTGAACCTGTTCATTCATCTACTTGCAGCGGTTGGATTGAGGCATTGGGCATTAGGCATTTATTAGGCATTGGGCTTAGGAAGGTGGTTGATGTTTTGTATTTGTTATGATATTTGGATTGATTAAGTAGTTACATTGTAAAAAATCAGGCTGTCATGAAAAAATTTATAACACTGGTAGTGCTTTTGAATATGTGCACGCAACTTGTTGGCCAGCGGCATTTTCCGGAGGAGGCCAATGACGAGACGGGTTTCGTTTCGATCTTCGATGGCAAAACGCTGAAAGGCTGGGAAGGCGATCCGGTTTACTGGCGCGTGGAAGAGGGAAATCTTGTGGGCGAAATAACGCCGGAGACCATTGTCCGTCAAAATACCTTTATTATCTGGCGTGGTGGTGTGACGCGCGACTTTGAATTGAAGACAGAGGTCAGGATCTCTATGGGTGGAAACAGCGGCATCAATTATCGAAGCGCAGCAGTGGCCGGCCAGCGATATGCTCTGAAAGGGTACCAGGCTGACATTGATGGTGCCAACGAATGGTCAGGACAAAATTACGAGGAAAGAGGCCGCGAGTTCCTGGCACTGCGGGGACAGATCTGCAGGGTGGACGACACAGGCAACGCTGTGCGAATCGGTACTACCGGTGATAAAACGGCGCTCGCCGGATACATTAAGTCCGGCGACTGGAATACCTACCATCTTATCGTCAAAGGCGATGTGATGATACACATGATCAACGGACAAGTAATGAGTGTTGTCATCGACAATGACGAAAAAAACAAAACCACTTCCGGTCTGCTGGGCGTCCAGGTACACGTGGGTCCGCCGATGAAAGTTGAGTACCGGAATATCCGGTTGAAGGACTTGTCAGGAAAGTAGTGCTATTCAGACCGGAGATTGTTCATCGGACTGGTCAGTGCCGCACGTATCGACTGGTAGCTGATAGTCAATAGCGCTATCAGCAGGGACAACACGCCCGCCAATACGAAGATGTCCCACCCTATCTCGATCTTATAAGCAAAATCCGTTAACCATTCTCTCATGATCATCAATGCAAAAGGAATGGCAATGATCAGGGAAAGAAACACAAGCTTCAGAAAATTCGTCGTCAGCAATCCAAAAATATTGTTGACTGTGGCGCCCAGTACCAGCCGGATAGAGA
>DASPJC010000442.1:0-3031 GCA_035628815.1 Ohtaekwangia sp.
AGGAAATTTCGAAGAACCCTCATAACGGTATGAGAACTCAGCCAGGTATTTGTTTTTGAAGTTATAGGCAACGCGGCCCACCGATGCGCGGTTCGCGTAATCATAAAGAGAGCCGGCGGATGTGCTTTGCAATATTTCCTGGTTCTCTGTTATCCCGCCAAAGATCTGGTCGACGGGCAATACACCGAAACGGCGGCCGTAAAAGTTGTCGCCCTGGTAGTGCGAGTTCTCCAGCAGGTTCATGACGTTTACATAGTGATCACCGAACTGACGTTCAAAGGCAATCTGCAACCGCCACAGGCTCGCATTTTTCGCATAGAAGAACCGCGATATCCTGCTGTTGCCACGCGTTTGCGTGTTGGCCTGGTAGGGAGTACCATTCGGCAAATACAACGTATAGGCTTTTGTGTACTCTTTGTTGTCATTCATGGTGTAATCGTAACTGTACAACCCGGTGAGCGAAAGGCCCTCCACCGAGGGGATATTGTAGGTAAGGCTCGCGTTAGATTGGAACCACTTGCTTTGGTAAGTGTTCTCACCAACCAGTTCCTTGTCCATCATGGCGACGGGATTGAGAATAACGTTCCAGTCCATCATGCCATATTGCTTAGCCTCCTCGTTGTAGTAAACTTTATCCATCGGGCGGTGAAGCCACATGGCCCGGATGATATCATTCGAACCGTAGGGTGACGATTCACGTTTGTCAGAGAGCCCGGACAGGTTCAGGTTGAACTCGAGATTTTTGCTGATCTGTGCCGTGATATTGCTCCGGAGCGTATATTTTTCATAGTTGATGGCATCGGTCTGAAGAAAACTGCCCTGGTACTGGTAACCAACGCTGGTATAGTAACTCAGCCTTTCGGTACCACCTGTCGCGCTAAGGGTATGCTGTGTTTGTGGCGCACTGTTGCGCATGACAGCCTTTTTCCAATTGGTCGAAGCGTTGGTGCCATTGCGGTACGATTCAATTTCCTCCGGGGAATATTTTAATGCCGGAGTACTGTTATCCACATTGTGTTTGTCTCTTTCGTTGAAAAGGGTCATCCACTCGGCGGCATCGACCAGGTCGGGGAAATTGGAAGGAACCTGCCACGCCATGTTGCCGGAATAGGTGATGCTCGGTTCACCGGTTTTTGTTCCTTTTTTTGTCGTGATGATAATTACGCCGTTGGCTGCGCGCGAACCGAAAACGGCCGCAGATGCATCCTTGACCACGGAGATGCTTTCGATATCTTCCGGATCGATACGCGCCATATTGTCGCGGGGTATCCCGTCAATCACAACCAGCGGCGCGCCGAAACCACGGATGTCTATCGCGCTGTTAAACTGCCCGGGTTCGCTGGAATTCTGACGAACGCGGAGACCGGCAATTTTACCCGTCAGCATGTTCTGCACGTTTTCATTCTTGGTGGTTAAAATTTCCTCGTTGTCTACCGCGGAGACTGCGCCGGTTAGTGTTTCTTTCTTCTGAGTGCCGTATGCCACGACCACGACCTCGCCAAGTTGCTGAATGTCGGAAACCAACGCTACGTCGATCACCGTTTTTGTACCCACAACAATTTCCTGGGGCAGGAATCCGATAAAAGAGTAGACCAACACGGCTTCTTCATTAGGAACCTCTATGGTGTACCTTCCGTCCGCATCAGTCGACGTTCCCAGCGTCGTACCCTTTATCGTAACGTTCACGCCGGGCATAGTCGAGCCATCTTCGACGGCTGTTACTGTACCGGTAATGGTTATCGCCGGTTTCGGCTTTTCAGCAGCCAGTGACCGGACCTCGCGCGCAGTCGTTTCCTTATTCACTTCCGACGCGAAAATTGAAGTGACAAGAAGGCACTGAATAAACATTCCATACATGGAATGCCTGATCAGCTTTTTTAACAATAGTTTGTATTGGTCTTGCATCTCGTTAATGGTAATGATTAAACAAAAGCTTGAATCTGTATTTGTTTTACGTCAGGTACTTTAGGCATCCTGCCGCGGTTGGTCGCAGGCAAGGCAATTTGTAGATGTATCCGTTTTTTCATAGGCATTTGGGTTTTCTTCATTAGCAATAAATTTTTCCATCACCGTTTACTTTAAATAGTATCCTGTCAACACCATCACAACAAACCAAAGACGCGGATCCAGAATGAACAGGCAGTCTTAAGAAATTACTTCATACTACTTTCAAAAAGATCCAGCAGGCTTTTCGTTCCATCCTGCAGATCACGGCTGATTTTTTGTTTTTCCCGATCCGTCAAAACCACCCGGCTCTATTATATAAGAGTGTATGTAGGATGCTGACGAATAATGTTCATACATATGCGCAATATAGAAGTATTTTTTAATTCAGCTATATTCAAACGTTTGATTTTGTGACAAAATTACAACGGTGACAGCATAATTGAGCAATTTTTCTGTTATCAAAAAGTTAATAAGTATGGACATACTTCGTTTATATGAACATTTAACTAAATTCGCCTTCCCCGGTCTCACGACGATGCCGGAAAGGTTTAACCCATTTTTAACGTGATGAACAGACTACTTCTTTTATTGCTTTTATCCTTGACAGGAATCGGTCGCGGCGTTGCTCAGGATATCTGGCGCATCGGCAAAAACGACAACTCATCGGCCGACCTGGCCCTCGGGCCGAGAGACTACAAGAAATTTCTTAGTAAGGACTTTGGTTTCGAAGACCGGTTTTTTCTGATCGGGCGTTCGAACGCTGCAACGGATTTCCCCTACGTGCTGCCCGGTCCGGACGACACCTGGGGAGGAACATGGGGAACGTCTGGTTGGCGCACCCATGAAATCAATATCCTGTTCGCATTAAAATCCCTGCCCACCGGAGGACAGTGGAAACTCGTCATCGATCTTGTTGACGCGAATCCGAAAAAGTCATTACTGAAAGTCGGTATCAACGAGCAGCAGTATGAGAAGTTTTTATTGAAGGGTGTTTCCGAGGCGTCGATCACAGGCGGTTCGGCTGCCGGCGAGAAAATCCTTGAAATACCCCTGCGCGACGGGGTGATCCGAAACGGCGGAAACG
>DASPJC010000443.1:0-2396 GCA_035628815.1 Ohtaekwangia sp.
CAGCACGGCAGCGATCGCGGGGAAGTCAATCATCCCTTCGCCAACCGCCTCGGTGAAAACATTGTCCGCGGTCTGATCGCGAAGGTGCATGTACACCATCTGGTGCCCGTATTGTTCAACAAAGGAGACCGGATCAACCCCTGCCCTGGCCAGCCAGCTTATATCAGGACCTAATTTGATTTCAGGAATTCGTGCGAGAATCCCCTTCAGGTCATGCAGATTGTTAGTCACCTCAAATGTATGATTGTGAATATTCGGCTCCACCTTGTTCTGCTCGCAAACCCTCAAGATATCCATTAACAGTTCGGCCTGTGCGTCCATTTCACTTTCGGTCTTTTTTCTTCCAGCGTCCCCTACCGTGATCCCGAACATGGTGCCGCCAAGTTCATGCAGCCTCCCAACCACAAACGAAACATCGTCGAGGATCTTTTGCCGATCCTCCTTCACCCACATATCCGCGTAGTACGAGGTACCCGTTACAGGAATGCCGTACTGCTTAATTAACGGACCGGCTACTGAAATAATAGCCGGGTTGCGCAGGATCGACTCCATCAGCTCGACACCTTCTATGCCTGCGTATTTAAAATCTGAAAACACCTGTTCCAGCACCGGTGTACAGTCCCAGTCCGGCGGGAAATTACTGGCATACACCCAGAGATGGCCATATACCGGAACAGCAGCCTTACCCTCGCTGCAACCCGACACCATACCCCCGAGCAGCAAAGCGCCGCCCAGCGATGCCGAGGTATTTAAGAACTTTCTCCGCGATACATTTTGCATCGTGTCCAGTTTAGTCAGGTAACGCAAAAGCGACATAAGCATCGCCGGACTTGGTTCCAAGCTTACCCCCACCACAGGCGATCACGACATACTGTTTGCCGTTAACCGCATACGTTGCGGGTGTCGCAAAACCGGATGCCGGTAACGTGGTTTCCCAAAGCAATTCACCCGTGCGTTTATTGAAGGCGCGGAATTTGGAATCTTTGGTTGCCGCGATGAACAGCACGCCGCCCTTTGTGATGACGGGGCCGCCGTAGTTTTCAGTGCCGGTGATCTCCGCGCCAAGCGCTTTCATTTTTTCGTCCACACCGAAGACCTCTTTCCATACGTACTCGCCTGTATTGAGATCGATGGCGCTCAATGTTCCCCAGGGTGGCGCAATCGCAGGGTATCCTTCCTTGGTCAGGAACTTGTTGTATCCTGAAATATTATAAGGTAACCTCCTGAATTCCTCTTCGGGGGACAACTTGCGTTCGTATTTTTTGGTAAGAGCTTCCTTGCGATCCAGCAGATAGGCTGCGATGGCGTTCTTTTCCTCGGTGCTGAGATGTTGAAAGCCTGGCATCATTCTTCTGCCTGTATTGACAAATTCCACGAGCGTTTCAGGTGTATACTTTTTGCTTATTTCAAGCAGCGACGGATATGTTCCGCCGCCCCTGCGGTTGGCCCCATGGCAAGACATACAGTGTTGCTTGTATAACCGAAAGCCAGCCTGACCGTAGTTTTCGCTTTGTTCTGATTCATCCGCATCCCACATCTCCAGTATCCACGGCATCTCGTTGGCGTTCACATACAGTATCCCTGTCGTTGGATCAACAGCAGGGCCACCCCATTCTGCACCGCCATCAAAGCCGGGGAAAATAATAGTGCCGTCTTTTGACTGCGGCGTGAATAATTTTCCGGTGTGCAGATATTTGAGCTGGTCAAGAATTTCCTTTTTCGAAGCCTCGGGCAGGTAAGGGTTCACATCTTTTTCGGTGAAGGTCTGCCGGACAAAAGGCGTCGGTTTCTGAGGAATGGGTTGTGTGGGCCACAATTTCTCACCCGCCAGTTGCGTGACGGTATCAACCGGCGTTTCTACAACCGGGAAGAGTGATTTACCCGTTTCACGGTCAAACAAAAAAACAAATCCCGTTTTGGTGGTTTGCGCTACTGCATCAACCTTTTTTCCTTCGTGGTTCACGGTAACAAGTACAGGATATGACGATGGATCCCAGTCCCAGGTATTGTGATGGATATACTGAAAATGCCATTTAAGTTTGCCGGTGTTAGCATCCAGCGCAAGGAGACAATCCGTGTACAGGTTCGAACCGGTTCTTTTTCCGCCATAGAAATCCATGGAAGCTGATCCTGTCGGAACAAAAGCGATACCGCGTGCGTGATCGATGGTCATACCCATCCAGTTATTCCCCCCACCGGTGAGTTTCCACGCATCGGGGTCGTCCCATGTCTCGTATCCAGGTTCGCCGGGTTGCGGGATGGTGTGGAAAATCCATTTCATCTCGCCTGTGCGCACATCAAAGGCACGGATATGGCCAGGCGCCGCATCCATCGCTTCTGAAACACGGACGCCGGTGATCAAAAGATCCTTATAAACCGACGGGGCCGAGGTATGC
>DASPJC010000444.1:0-3508 GCA_035628815.1 Ohtaekwangia sp.
ATCCGCTTCGCCCGTTGCGCAGGCGAAGCGGATATCCATTGTGAAATTCAACCGCTGTGGCGATCCACAGATAACGCCCCCTTTCGTTTAAGGGTGGAATGGATGAGCGCGGGGTTTGGGTCCCCGATAACACCGGGAGGATCAGGCTTGTTACGGCACATTCAGTGAATCTTTGATTCCCCGACTATTCTGTGTATAACACCTCGACCCTGGCGATTTGCGCGACACCTGCGAAGGTTATTTTGAATAACTTTAATTTTTCATCTTCGCCGAAAGAATATATTTTCGGAATCCAATAACCGTAATTGGTTTCGAGGTTGATGTACGATTCTGGGGAGAACTTGAGGTCATGCCAGGTTTCGCCGTTCACGGATCCCTGAATGCCGAGTTGGGGCTGTCGTTCCTGTTCAAACGCATAGATGCGGAATTCATCCAGTTTGCCGGGAACCTTGTAAATGATTTCAGAGCCTTTCTCACCGCTCAAGCGATTGATGATTTCCTTGAAGTTGCGGTCGTTGCCGGTTACCGGGGTTACGTTTTTGCTTTGCTGCAGAACGCCGATATTTTTCATCGTGTCGATCAATGCAAGTTGCCTGACTTTGACGGGCCCGGCTACATTGGATGGTTCTGATGAACCTGAACGGTTGGTGGCCGTCACGCGGTAATAATATTGCCCGCCGATTTTTGCGGTTTTATCGTGGAACAAGGGAAAATAAGGCACGTCGGCGTCCGATATGTTATAGCCCACCAGTTCCCATGGACCTTTTTTGGAGGTCGCACGTTCCACGTTATAGCCCGATGTTCCGGCGGAACCGCGCCAGCTGATTGAATAAATGTTCTCTATAGGCAGCAGAACCGGCGCCTTGGGAACAGGTACGGGGGGTGTATCAATGCCTTGGATTGCAAAGGCCTTCTCCCGGTACATGTTGAGCAGGTTGGTTTCATCGTACTTTTGGCCGGTTACGAAGCCGGGCCAGTGGTAGGCTTTATAGATGCCTCCGCCCAATGGTTCAGAATGCCAGTAAAAGCCGCCATGCCGCCTGTGGTGACGCAGGCTCCAGGTCAAGGCGCCGGCAATTTCCTCGGTGGCGATGACTTTGTCCAGTACTGTTTCCATTGCCGAGGTGCTGGCGAAGCCGAATTCGCCGACGATGTAAGGCTTTCTGCCTTTTATGATGTCCAGGTTCCTCTGGATATTTTGGGGTATATCGAAGGCATTCTGTTCATAGTGATGGGAATGGACAATATCAATCGACCATTCGTTGAGGGACTCTTCCCTGACAGGATGATCGTCGATCGCATGATAGCCGTCCAGAATCAGATGATTTTCGTCCAGACTTTTAATGTAGCGGGTGATTTCTATGGTCCAGTCTATCGGGCTGGTGAGCTCGTTACCCGTTTCCCAGCAGAGAATCGCCTTGTCGTCTTTATACTTGATGCCAGTAACGGTATTGGTCCTGGTGACGACGAACTCGACGGTTTTTTTGAAATCCTCAATGAGTTGGAGGTCGGTCCAGAACTCGTCTTTGTCTTTGCCCCTGAAATCGGCATAGTTGGGGCGGCCGCCCATCCACTGCCAGTTGTTTAACAACGAGAATATGATTCTGATTTGGTACTCATTAGCCAGCGCCAGCATCATATCCGTAACTTTAAACGCATCTTCGTTGAATTTACCGGGCGCCTCCACGTAAGTGGGTGCTTCTTCAGGAAAATTTTTATTTTTTACTGGTATTGTGTAGATCCGGATAACACGGCCTCCCATTTGCCTGACGGTTTCGAAAACATCCCGCATTTCATATTCAGTCGGCAGCGCGTAGGGGTTGGTTTCCGTGAAAGACATTTCGTCTTCCTGATAATTAAGCGTGGGAACGTTGAAGGAAATGAAACGAAAAGGCATGTCACCATCCATCAGTCTGTGGCCGCTTACGGTAATGAAGTTTTCGAAACCTTGTGAATGACTGAAACTTGACATGGCAATTAAACAGGCTGCTAAAAACAGTTTTCTCATTATTGCATCCCTATTGGAAAATAATCAGCGGAACCGCGGCTGGGCGGGCCAAGGGCTCCACAGCGGCCGTGAGGGGCATTGGGCGAAAATACCCTTAATTCTTTAAATTGGCAAGTAACCGGTTACATAAGCCGGAAGTGTCATGCAAACGTTAGCATGGGGTATACAACTTGCTGTCAACACTTGCTCAACTTGGCAGGTGAGGGCACGGTTTTTGCCTTACTTACCCGAATATGGATTGCAATCGAGGATTATGAGAAAGCATCGAGTCAGTTGGGTTTTTGCCTGGGGATTACTTTATATGATTCCGGCAGCGGCTTTTACGATAGACATGGATTTTGAAAACGGTACACCGGGTACGAGAGTGGAAGGGCGTTGTACCCCGGAGCAGGGTCAGTTCACGCGCGCGGCCGATCAAACATTTTATACGGTCAACCATGCGTTCGGATTCGGGCAAAGCGCCGAATTGAATATTGAAGCGGGTTCGCAGGGTGTCGGTGCCTGGGGCGGTATTATTTCATTTGAATCATGCGGCGGGCGGAACCTGGTGAAGGGCGATGAAATCTGGATCAGGCTTAGAACAAAATTTCCGGCTGATTTTGACTTCGCCGCCGACCCGCATCTTTTGTTTCTACGCTTGCCAACCGAAGGCGAAGCGGGAAACCGGCAAGGGAGTAACGACATCTACATTCCCAATGGAAAGAACGGTCATGTGTTCGAGTTCGTCAGGGAGGGTGATGACCAGTGGATATACTTCGGGAATGTTAGTGACCGAATCGTTCTGGGACTGTGGGAGACTTATGAGTGGTATGTGAAGCTCAGCGATACCGCTCTGGACGACGAACCGGAAGAGGGGGCTGTGATGCGGTTTTGGAAAAATGACAATTTATTGGTGGAGATTACCGATAAACCCACGCTGTCAACCCCCGATGGTTACCTGCCCGAGTTCCATCTGTTCACCAATTGGCACGGAGGTGCTCCACGCACTCAAAAAATGTACATCGACGATTTAAAGATTACCACGGAGGTGCCTGATTCCGGCACCGAGGATCAGCCGCGTATCGGCATCGGTTCCACCGTGCCAAAACCCCCGAGGATTTTACCTTAAAGACGTAAAACCCTATGACTTTTTAAAACCGAAATGCCTTGTCCAGGGTCAGGGTGAAGGCATGACGCGCGTAGTCGGATTCGTCAATGCTGGAGTCGTTTTCCGTATGGCTCAGTTCTATTCCCAGGCGCCAGTCGTGTATCCAGGTCTTATACAGGCGGGCTGACAATGAAATGCGTTGGTCTTGCCGCTGCCGTTGCGTGCCGTCGGATTGAATATTCGCATCCCGGTAACGGCTTTGCAGATAAGCGCCTTCCAGCTCCAATTTCCATGTGTAGCCCAGGTTGACGCCCTTTGTAAATGCAAGCTCATGTCGTCGTGGTGAGAAGCTTTGGAATATGCCGTCTTCGGCCAGATAATCGTCGCGGTTATTGTCGTCCAGACTGTATTCC